>NZ_JANODC010000191.1:0-12706 GCF_031412495.1 Rhizobacter sp.
GCCTGGGCCGAGTTCCGCGCGCTGTTCGCGGGCTGCGGCAGCCGGCGTCGCCCTGGCCGGACGAGCTGGCGGCTGTCGAGCCCGGTCGTGCCGCAGCGCTTCTACGTGACGCAGCAGGCCGCATGGGGCGGCCGCCACGACACGGATGCGGCAGCGGCCGTCGACCTCGGCGCCCGCGTGCGGGCAGCGTGGCGGTGACCGTCAGCGCTTGCCGAGGGCGTCCTTGACCTTCTCCTTGGCGTCGCCGTAGGTCGCCTGGGTCTTGCCGGCGGCCTTGTCGATCTTGCCTTCGGCCTTGAGATCGCGATCGTCGAGCGCCTTGCCCACGCCTTCCTTGACGGCACCCTTGGCCTGGTCGACGCGACCCTTCACCTGGTCTTTGTTCATGACGATTCCTTCCATTCAAGCGGTTGCATCGGATTGACACCGGAGCCTCGAGGGACGGCGCATCCGTGACACCACTGTCGCCGCAGCGCCGCGACGTATCTGTCGGCGCGCCGAGTGACGCTGCGTAGGAATCGTCCCAGGCGCCGCGCGGCGCGCGGTTCAGGCGGCCAGCGGGCTCTGCGATCCGCGCGCGGCGCGGGCGAAGTGGCCGCGCCCGAGGTCCATCAGGAACGCGCCGAGCCAGGCGGAGCCGGAGCCGGTGGGGTACATCCGCTCCTCTCCGGTCGAGAAGCACCGGATGCGCAGCAGCCCGCCCATCACGCCGAACAGGTCGGACAAGGCAGTGGCGTCATCCTCGCGGACGTCGAAGTCGCGCACCTCGAAGCCCTTCGAGGTGAGGACACCCGTGAGGGCCTGCAAGATCGATGACGGTACGTTGGCGGTGTGTCCCATGACGGCGACCCCAGTGAAGCAGACAGACGATTGGCTCACATGGTGAGCGCGCGGCCTGTCGGATGGGACCCACTCGCGCTGTCGGTGCGACCTGATTGCGTGCGTTTTTTCGCGCCGTCGGCGAACCGGAACGACAGCCGCTAGCTTGCCGGCTCGGCCTTCTTCACGCCCCGGATGTTCAGCGCCGCCAGGCAGGCCTGCAGCGCGATCAAGGCGTAGGCGTCGGTGTGCCAGCCCCAGACGACCCAGAGAACGTTGCTGGCGAGAAAGGTCCAGAAGCCGACTTGCCGCCGCCGCTTCGAGTTCGAGGCGACCAGCCACGCGGCGAGGACGGTGACCGCCATCGCCGGCCACTGGATGAGGTCGAGCCAGTCCATGCGGGTGACGCGGCGGCAGGTGAAGGAACGAGGAATGCGACGACAGGGCGTGCGGCGTCATCCGCCTGCCGGGCGCCGCAGCGGCACGACGCGATTCACCGGGAGCCGGCTGCGACCGCGATCCTGGGCGACGCCGCCGCCGCAGGCGCGGTGCCGGTGCCGTCGTGCGCTGCGCACACCACTGCCTGGTCGACCGGCCGGTGAACGAGCACCCGGCCGATGGCCTCGGCGATCGCGCTCGCGGTCGCGTCCCAGGCGTGCGATGCGACCCGTGCGGCCATGTCGGACTGTCGCCGGGCACGCTCCTCGCCGGTTTCGTCGAGGGCCTCGCGGCAGGCGCCGATGAACGACTCGGCGTCGTCGGCGATGGCCACCAGGTCCCCGAACATGACCATCACGTCGCGGATCGGCGTGCTGACCACGGGCTTGCCGGCGGCCATGTACTCGAGCGTCTTTGTCGGGCTGATGAATCGCGTCGAGTCGTTGATGGCGAACGGCATCAGGCAGACGTCCCAGCCGGCGACCAGCTGCGGCAGCAGCTCGTAGGGCTGCTGGCCGAGCCAGTACAGGTTGGGTCGCTGCGGCAGCGAGGCCGGGTCGATCTTCACGACCGGACCCACCATCACCATCTGCCAGGCCGGGTTCGCATCGGCGACGGCGGCGACCAGGCCGATGTCGATCCGCTCGTCGATGACGCCGAAGAAGCCCAGGCGCGGCGGCGCAATGCGGCCCTGCAAGGTTTCCGCGCGGGCCATCCTTTGCGCATCGGCCACCGCGTTCGCATTCGCGTAGTGGGCTGCGTCCACCGCGCTGGGCAGGCACATCACGTTGTCGTGCAGAGAGCGCTTGGCCTCGTAGAGGCTCGGCCCGCCCGTCAGCACCAGCTCGGCGCGCTTGAGCAGCGCCGTCTCGCGCTGCCGCATCTGCCTGGCTGCGCCCTTGAAGGCCGAAAGCTCATCCATGCAGTCGTAGATGACGGCGCGCGGCGCCAGCCCGTTGAGCAGGGGCAGGGCCATCGGGGTGTAGAACCAGACCACGTAGTCGTCGATGCCTTCCTCGGCCAGCCAGTCGGCGACGAGCGGCTCGAGCAGCGACAGCTGGTCGTCGTGGAAGCCCTGCGCCTCGACCGGCGTGTGCGGTCGCAGCACCTCGACTCCCGGGGCGGCCGATGTTCGCTCGAGGTGGGCCGGGGCTTCGCTGCGCAACGGCTCTTCGACGAAGACGATGGGGAACTCTCGAGCGAGGCGGGAAAGAAGGTGCTGCGGCCGCTGGAAGACGAAGTTCCAGCGCAGGTGCGAGAAGACGACGATGTGCGGCATGGCGTTCCGGGTCGTGGACGCCCAGGCATTCCTTCCCTCCGGAACGCCGCTGGCGTGTTGTTGTGGGGATCGTGGCGGGTGCCGCACTCCCTCAGCAAATGGCGTGCCCCTATCGGTTAAGGTCGACCCATGCGCCGAGCCCCGTTTGCGCCGCAGAGCAGTTGCCGCAGCCCGGTGTGGCCCATCGTCGCGACGGTGCTGCTGGTGGCAGGATGCGCGGGGCCACCCAAGGTGAGCGAGCGCAGGCCTCCTGGCCCGGCCGTGTCCGTCCCATCGGATCGCGACGGCCCCGGCGAGGATCCGCCGGCGGACCTGGCCATCCGCCCCGACGCCGTGCCGAGGCTCGAGGCGATCCGCCCCGGCGGCGCCAACAAGGCGTACCAGGTGTTCGGCCGCGACTACGTGCCGTTCACCCGCGACGCGCCCTTCGTCGAACGCGGCCTGGCCTCGTGGTACGCAAGTTCCACGGGCGCCCGACCGCGATCGGCGAGACCTACGACATGTACGCCATGACGGCGGCCCACCCGACCCTGCCCCTGCCCAGCTACGCCCGCATCCGCAACCCGGCCAACGGCCGCGAGGTGGTGGTGCGGGTCAACGACCGCGGCCCCTTCCACGCCGGCCGCATCGTCGACCTCAGTTACGCCGCGGCGGCCCGGCTGGGCCTGCTGCGGGGCGTGGCGCCGGTGGAGCTGGAGCGGATCACCTACGCCGACATCCGTGCCGGCACCTGGCGGCGCGGTGGCGCCGGGGCGACCCGCCCTGCCGCCACCGATGCCGCGGCCGACGAGCTCGAGCGCTTCGTGGACGCGCTCGGCAGCGTGCCGCCGATCGACGCCGGCCGCTGAGCGGTCCGCGCGATGTCCGTCGCGTGACCGACGACCCGTCCTCCGGCGGCGGCGCGCCCTGGCCGCGCCAGGTGTTCCTGTTCACCGGCCACATGGTCGATGCGCCCGACCGCGCCGGGCCGCGTTTTCCGGCGCGCAAGGTGGCGGTGGCGAGCGAGCGGATCGGCGCCGCCCTCGATGCCTGCGGCGCCGGGCCCGCCGATCTCGGCCTGACCCAGGGGGCCGCCGGCGGCGACCTCCTCTTCGCCGAGGCCTGCCAGCAGCGCGGCGTCGCGGTGCGCCTGCTGCTGCCGCTCGCGGCCGACGAGTTCGTCGCCCGGTCGATCCTGCCCTCCCAGGACGGGGCGGCGTGGCGGCAACGCTTCCGCGCCGCGGTCGCCCGCCTCGAGGCGCCGCCGCGGGAAGCGCCGGTCGCGCTCGGCCCGTTGCCGGCGGGCGCCGACCCGTTCCTGCGCGGCAACGAGTGGCTGCTCGACAGCGCGCTCGCCTTCGGCCCCGAGCGGCTGCATTGCATCTGCCTCTGGGACGGCGGCGGCGGCGACGGACCCGGCGGGACGCGGCACATGATCGACACGGTGCGGAGCCGCGGCGGCCGCGTCACCTGGATCGACGCGCGAACCCTCCCATAGCGATCACAGGCCCTGGTCCGGCTTGCCTCGCGCCGCCCCGGCGCGGATGATCCGGCCGCAGCCGGCATCCCGCCCGGCACGCCAAACGGAGGTTGCATGAGCGCACGCACTGCGAAAAAGGCGGCCAGCGCCCGCGCCCTGTCCCTGCATCTCGGCCTGAACAGCGTCGGTGCCGGCGCCTACGGCGGCTGGACCGGACCGCTCGCCGCCTGCGAGTTCGATGCCGAGGACATGGCGGCCATCGCCCGGGCGCAGGGCATGAAGCCGACGGTCCTCCTGACGCGCAAGGCGACGCGCGCGGCGGTGCTCGGCGCGCTGCGCAAGGCGGCGAAGGCGCTCGCCGGCGGCGGCTTCTTCTTCCTCAGCTACTCCGGCCACGGCGGCCAAGTTCCCGACGTCAGCGGCGAGGAGCCGGACAAGAAGGACGAAACCTGGTGCCTGTTCGACGGCCAGCTCATCGACGACGAGCTCTACTTCGAGCTGAGCCGCTTTGCGGCCGGCGTGCGCATCCTCGTGCTCTCCGACAGCTGCCACAGCGGCAGCGTGACGCGTGATGCGGCGATGCCGGTGGCGACGATCCCGACGCAGCGGCCCAAGCTCATGCCGGAGTCGGTGGCGATGCGCACCTACCGCGAGCACCAGGCCTTCTACGACGGCCTGCAGCGCCAGGTCGCGAAGGCCGCGGGCAAGCCCGTCGTCGACCCCGACGTCGCCCTGGCCCAGGTCGCGGTGAGCGGGCGACTGACGGCGATCGTGAGCCGCTTCGATCCGGCGGTGCTGCTGATCTCGGGCTGCCAGGACAACCAGACCTCGATGGACGGCGAGCACAACGGCGCCTTCACGGAGCAGCTGCTGCGGGTCTGGAACCAGGGCCGCTTCGACGGAAACTACGCCATGTTCCACGCCCGGATCCGGGCCCGCCTGCCGGCTTCGCAGTCGCCCAACCTGTTCACGCTCGGCAAGGCCGGCGCCTTCCTGCTGCAGAAGCCCTTCACGGCCTGAGGCGCAGCCGCCGGCCGACACCCACCGAGACAAGGAAGCGACGATGGCCAGCGCAGCGAACGAGATCACCTTCGTCATTCCCGGCCAGGCCGAGGCGCCCGCGACGCGCGGCGGCGACCCGCGCGGCAGCGTCAAGGCGGCTGTCCGCGTCGGCAGCCTGCGCAGCGGCGCGGAGCCGGTGCGCGTCACGGCCCGGCCGGGCGAGGACGTCGTGGTGTTGAGCGTCGCCAACGGGCCGGTGCTGGTGCTCCACCCGGCCGCCGCGCGCGACCTCATGCTGGCGCAGAGCGCGTCGGCGACGCGGAGCAGCCGGGCGGCGTCGGCCGGCGAGGTGATGGTGCCGGCGCAGCTGGGCTGGCCCGGGCTCGAGGCAGAGGCGACGCGCGGCACCACGCGCGGCTGGATGGGCCAGGCCCTGCTGAGCGGCTTCAAGGTGCTGACCGGCCTGGCCAAGGACCCCGCCGCCAAGCTCGCCGCGGCCGCCGTCACGAGGAAGGTCGACGACCAGGTCGAGGCCGGCGTCTACCGCCTCTCGCCCGATGCCCTGCAGTCGCTGAAGGGCAGTGGCCGCAAGCTCGACAGCGTGCCGCCGGCCGCCGACGGCGGGCCGCTGCTGGTGCTGGTGCACGGCACCTTCTCCGACACGGTCGGCACCTTCGACAAGCTCTGGACCCAGCACGGCGCCACGACGCGGCAACTGTTCGCGCGCTACGCCGACCGCGTCTACGGCCTCGACCACCCGACCCTCGGCGCCAGCCCGATCGCCAATGCGCTGACGCTGGTGCGCGCGCTGCCGCCGGGGGCGCGCCTGCACCTGCTCACCCATTCGCGCGGCGGCATCGTCGCCGAGGTCATGGCGCGCGTCTGCGGCGGCGGCGCGCTGGGCCCCGACGTGCTCGCCCTCTTCGCCGACGCCGCGTACGCGCAGCACCGCAGCGACCTGCGCGCCCTGGTCCAGGAAGCGCAGGGCAAGGGCCTGCGCGTCGAGCGCATCGTCCGGGTGGCCTGCCCAGCGCGCGGCACGCTGCTGGCGTCGAAGCGGCTCGATGCCTACCTGTCGGTCCTGACCTGGAGCCTGCAGCTGGCGAGCGTGCCGGTGGCGCCGCAGCTGCTCGACTTCCTGCACGAGGTCGCGCGCCGCCGCGCCGAGCCCGAGGAGCTGCCCGGGCTCGAAGCCATGATGCCGGGCCGGCCCATGGTCGACTGGCTCAATCGGGCCGAGGAGCCGATCCCGGGCGACCTGCGCGTCATCGCCGGCGACATGGAAGGCGACTCGATCGGCGCGTGGGTCAAGACGCTGCTGTCGGACGCCTTCTACTGGACCGACAACGACCTCGTCGTGCAGACGCGCTCGATGTACGGCGGCTCGCCGCGGGCGCACACGGCAAGCGGCAGCGGTGCCAGCTTCGTCCTCGACAAGGGCGGCAAGGTCTCGCATTTCAACTACTTCGCCAACGACCGCACCGTTCAGGCCATCGCCGGCGCGCTGATCGACGAGACGCCGGCCGAGTTCGCCACGATCGGGCCGCTGTCGTGGGCCGGCGAGGACGCCAGCGGCATCCGCGCGAAGCTGGCGGTGGCCCGCTCGCGCGGCCCGGCGGGCAGCAACGGCCAGGCGGGCGATTCGAGCGCGGGGGAGCGGCCGGCTGTGTTCGTCATCCCGGGCATCCTCGGCTCCAACCTGAAGCGCGACGGCAAGCGCATCTGGCTCGGCTTTCGCTTCTTCAACGGCCTGAAGACGCTCGCCTGGGACCCGGCAACGGCGGCCAGCGTCGAGCCCGACGGGCCGATCGGCAGGGTCTACGGCGACCTCATCGAGCGCCTCGCCGACACGCACGAGGTGATCCCCTTCGCTTACGACTGGCGCCGCCCGGTCGAGGACGAGGCGCGGCGGCTCGCCGAGGCCGTCGACCTCGCGCTCGTCGCGCGCGCCGGCAGCCAGCAGCCGGTGCGGATCCTGGCCCATTCGATGGGCGGCCTGGTGGCGCGGACCATGGCCCTCGAGAAGCCCGACACGTGGCAGCGCCTGATGGCGCGCGAGGGCGCCCGCTTCGTCATGCTCGGCACGCCGAACGGCGGCTCCTGGTCGCCGATGCAGACGCTCTCCGGCGACGACACCTTCGGCAATGCCCTGGCCGTGTTCGGCTCGATCTTCGACAACGGCGGCGCGCGCGAGGTGATGGCCGGCATGCCGGGCTTCATCCAGCTGCAGGCCGACCTGCTCGACACCACCCTGCGCCTCGACCGCGCCGAGAGCTGGCAGAAGCTCGCCGACGACGACATGCGGCGCCTGGCCGAGCGCAGCATCTGGCACTCGGACACCGTGCAGCGCGCGATCTACCGGTGGGGCGCGCCGCCGCAGGACGTGCTCGACCAGTCGGTGGCGCTGCGTCGCCGCCTCGACGCCCAGGCCGCCGGCTTCGGCCCCGGCCTCGACAAGACGCTGCTCGTGGTCGGCCACGCCGACTTCACGCCGGCCGGCATCGTCTTCGGCGAAGCCGGCCTCGAGTACCTCGACGCGCCCGGCGGCGGCGACGGCCGCGTGCCGCTGGCGAAGGCGCTGCTGCCGGGCGTGCGGACCTGGACCCTCGACGCATCGCACGGCGACCTGCCGAGCACGACGAGCGCCTTCGCGGCCTACCTCGAGCTGCTCGTCCAGGGCGACACGCACCTGCTCGCCAGCCTCGATACCTCGGGACCGGGCGTCCGTTCGGCCGGCACCGGCATGCCGACCGGTGCGGCGGCGGCGGCGCTCGTGCGCAGCCGGCCGTCGCGCGGCCTGCAGCCGTCGCAGCCGCCGTCGAACGCGGGCGACGTGTTCGCCGTCGCGAGGCGGCCGCAGCTCGCCTCCGGCCGCGCCGGCGCGGCGAGCCGGGCCCTGCACGTCTCCGTGCTCAACGCCGACCTCAAGTTCGTGCACGAGCCGCTCGTCATCGGCCATTACCGCTCGATCGCCCTCACCGGCACCGAAGCGGTGGTCGACCGGCTGGTGGCGCGGGCGATGAGCCGCTCGCTGGCTGCGGGCCTGTACCCCGACGGCGTCGGCACGCACCAGATCTTCGGCAACGTGCGCAAGGACCCGAACAACGTCCTGGCCATGGCGCGGCCGGTGGCGGTCATCGTCGCCGGGCTCGGCGAGGAAGGAAAGCTGCGCGCCGCCGACCTCGCCTACACCGTGCGCCAGGCCGTCATCGCCTACGCCCAGCGCCTGGCCGAGCAGCCCGGTGGCGCGCCGGCCGAGTTCGAGCTGGCCTCGACGCTGATCGGCAGCGGCGGCGCCGGCATCAGCGCCGGCGCCGCGGCCCAGATGGTGGCGCAGGGCACCTACGAAGCGAACCAGAAGCTGCACGAGAACGGCTGGCCCCAGGTCGGCCGCCTGGTCCTCGTCGAGTTCTATCTCGACCGCGCCAGCGATGCCTGGCGGGCGCTGCAGGTGCAGGCGACGGCGGCGCCGCACCAGCTGCAGGTCGTCGGCGGCGTCCAGGCCGGCGCCGGCGCGCTGCGCCGCTCGCTCGACTCCAGCTACCGCGGCGCGGCCTACGACTTCATCAGCGCGACCACCGGCGCGCTGCTGAACGGCCAGCCGACGATCACCTACAGCCTCGACACCAAGCGGGCCCGGACCGAGGTGCGGGCCCAGCAGACGCAGGGCTCGCTGGTCCGCGAGCTGGTCGCCAAGGCGTCGAACGACGCCAACCGCGACGCGCAGATCGGCCGCACCCTCTTCGACCTGCTCGTGCCGGTGGAGATGGAACCCTTCCTCGGCGGCACCAGCGAGATGGTGATCGAGCTCGACAGCGGC
This sequence comes from Rhizobacter sp., assembly GCF_031412495.1. Lineage (GTDB taxonomy): Bacteria > Pseudomonadota > Gammaproteobacteria > Burkholderiales > Burkholderiaceae_C > Schlegelella_A. The sequence goes on from NZ_JANODC010000191.1 coordinate 8,818, forward strand.
ACGGCGGCGCTGCCGTGGGAGGTGCTAGACACCTCCGCGGCCGGCCCGTCGGGCGCCGACCGACGGCCGTGGGCGATCCGCAGCAAGCTGCTGCGCAAGCTCCAGACGCGCGAGTTCCGCTCCCAGGTCACCGACGCGACGGCCGACGGCAACATCCTTGTCATCGGCGAGCCCTTCGTCGACGACCCGGCGTATCCGCCGCTGCCCGGCGCCCGCGCCGAGGCGATCGCCGTCGCGGCGCGCCTGGGCGCCGGCCCCGACGGCGTCGGCGCGGCTCGGGTCCGGGCCCTGACGAGCGGCGCCGACGACGCCCGCAACGTCATCAACGCTTTGTTCGAGCGACCGTACCGGATCGTCCACGTCGCCGGGCACGGCGCGCCCGGAGCCAAGGGCGGCGTCGTGCTCTCGGGCGGGACCTTCCTCGGCCCGGCCGAAGTGAAGGCGATGCGAACGGTGCCGGAGCTCGTCTTCCTGAACTGCTGTCACCTGTCCGGGCGCGACGTGCAGTCGGCGCTCGCGGCGCCGAACCAGTACGACCGCGCCGCCTTCGCCGCCAACCTGGCCGAGGCGCTGATCGAGATCGGCGTGCGCTGCGTCGTCGCCGCCGGCTGGGCCGTCGAGGACAAGCCGGCCGAGCTCTTCGCCACCACCTTCTACGACTCGCTCATGGCCGGCGACCGCTTCATCGATGCCGTCGCCGCGGCGCGCGCCGCCGCCTGGCGCAACGGCGCCGGCGGCAACACCTGGTCGGCCTACCAGTGCTACGGCGATCCGGGCTGGACCTGGCAGCGCGGCGTCGCCGATGCGCAGCGGGCGTCGGCGGCGCCGGGCGACGAGTTCGGTGGCGTCTCCTCGGCGCCGGCTCTGGCCCTGGCGCTGGAGACCATCGCCATCCGGCTCCGCTTCGGCAACGACGACCCGGCCCAGCGCGCCCGGCTCGAAGCGGCGCAGCGCGACAAGATCCGCTTCCTCGAAGCGCGTTTCGCCCCCGACTACGGCAGCATGGGCGCGGTGGCCGAGGCCTTCGGCCTGGCCTGGGCCGACGCCGGCGAACGCGACAAGGCGATCGAGTGGTACCGCGCCGCGGTCCACGCCAGCGACGGCAGCGCGTCGTTCAAGGCCGCCGAGGAGCTCGCCAACCAGCTGGCCCGGCGCGGCGAGCAGCGCGCCGACTCGGCGCTCGGCCGGCTCGACATCGAGGAAGCCATCGCCCGCCTCGGCAAGCTGGTCGAGATCCAGCCGACGGCCGAGCGCGAGGCGCTCCTCGGTTCGGCCTACAAGCGGCTGGTGATGGTCGAAGGGCGTGCCGAGGCGGCCACCGCCGCCGCCGCCGCGAAGCGCGGCCGCAAGCGTGCCTCCGCCGCGGCGGAGGCGTCGGCCGATCGCCATGCGGCGCTGCGCGCCATGGCCCGCCACTACGGCAACGCCGAGCGGCTGGCCCGCGAGGCGCGTGCCGACAACCTCTTCTATCCCGGCAAGAACAACATCAGCGCCGAGCTGCGCCTGTCCTTCCTGGAGCGGCGCCCTGCCGAGCTTGCCGCCGAGCGGATGCAGGCGGTGCAGGATTCCCTGGCGCGCGCCGCGAGCACGCGGCCGGACTTCTGGTCGGTGGTCGGCCAGACCGAGCTGCGCCTGCTGGCTGCCGTCGCCGGGCGGCAGTTGGCGGGCGCGGCGCCGGCGCTGATCGGCGAGTTCGAGGACCTCAAGTCGAGGGTGCCGTCGCGGGCCATGTGGGACTCGGTCCACGCCGAAGCCCGCTTCACGCTCGAGCCCTACCAGGGGGTCGCGAGCGTCGCCGAGAAGCGCGCCGCCCAGGCCCTGCTTGCTGCCTTGCAGGCGATGGCCAGCGGATGATCTTCGCCGACAACCGCTTCGGCCGGCCGCTCACCGGCTGGAGGCTGCGCCTCTACACGATCATCTTCGAGGCCGACACGCGGGCCGGCCGGATGTTCGACCTGGTCCTCATCTGGATGATCCTGGCCAGCGTCGCCGTCGTCATGCTCGACAGCTTCGAGACCGTCCGGGCGCGCTGGGACCCTGCGCTGCAGGCCGCGGAGTGGTTCTTCACCATCGTCTTCACGCTCGAGTACCTGGCCCGCCTGGCCTGCGTGCAGCGGCCGCTCCGCTACGCACGGAGCGCCTTCGGGATCATCGACCTGATCGCCATCCTGCCGACCTGGGCGGCGCTGTTCGTGCCCGGCCTGCACGCGCTCATCGACGTGCGCCTGCTGCGCCTGCTGCGCCTGTTCCGGATCCTCAAGCTGGTCGAGTACGTCGAGGAGTACGGGGCCCTCGGCCGGGCCCTGGTGGCGAGCCGGCGCAAGATCCTGGTCTTCCTGAGCTTCGTGCTGCTCGTCGTCGTCGTCATGGGGACCCTGATGTACGTGGTCGAGGGGCCGGCGCACGGCTTCACCAACGTGCCGGTGTCGGTGTACTGGGCCATCACCACCATGACCACCGTCGGCTACGGCGACCTGACGCCGAAGACGGGCTTCGGCCGCTTCATCGCCTCGGTGATGATGCTCGTCGGCTGGGGCACGCTGGCGGTGCCGACCGGCATCGTCAGCGCCGAGTTCACGGCCCTGCGCCTGCGCCCGGGCGAGCCGACGACGCGCACCTGCCAGGCCTGCCTGTCCGAAGGGCACGAGCCGGACGCGCGCTACTGCAAGGACTGCGGCGCCGCCTTGCCGCGCTACTTCCGGGATGCCGTCGATGAGGACGAGCAGGCGCCGGAGCCCGACGCCGTGCCGGAGCGATCCCGACCTCGCTGAAGGTCGCGGCCCGGCCCGCGAGGGCGGCCGCGTTTCAGCGCGGCGGCGGCAGCCGCTCGCCCAGGGCGCGGCGCCACAACCAGGCCCAGGCGCGCCCGATGTCCGGCCGCGCGCCGACCTGCTCCGGCGTCGACAGCGGCACGGCCGGGCTGCGCCGGTCGGCGACCGCGAAGGTGAAGGTGTAGTAAGGCTCCTGGCCCATGCGCAGGTCGCTGATCAGGACCCGGGCGCCGTCGTCGCGCAGCGCGAAGAAGCCCTTGCTGAACGACTTCAGGCGCTGCACGCCATCGACGCCGCCGAGCTCGGCCGAGAGCGCCGTGCCGCGCGGGAACCGGTCGAAGGCCACGGCCGGGTCGGCGTCGAGCAGGGAGTGGAAGCCCTCGTGGTAATGCTCGCCGGCGATGGCGACCACCCGCCACAGCAGCGAGTTGAACGGCGTCGGCGTGACCAGCACCTGCTCGGCTTGGATGCCCTGCGTGGCCAGCGAGGCGCGGGCGACCTGCTCGACTTCGCGTTGTGCGGCCACGCCCCAGGCCAGGTAGGCAGTGCTGAGGACGAGGCCGGCGGCGTTCGCCGCCATCTCACGCCCGCCGCCGCCGCCGGCCAGGGCCCAGCCGACGCCGGCGAGCAGCGGCAGCGTGTAGAGCGGGTCGATGATGAAGACGCTGCCGACGGCGAACGGATGGCTCGAGAACGGCAGGGCCAGCTGCGTGCCGTAGACCGTCATCGCGTCGAGCAGCGGGTGGGTGACGAGCGCCAGCCAGAGGGCCAGCCACCAGTGGCGCCAGAGCGACCACTCGCCATGCAGCCGCGCCACGCAGGCGGCGAAAGGCAGCGACAGCAGCGTCAGCCAGAACAGCGCGTGGCTCTCGGCGCGGTGCAGCACCATGTTGCGGATCGGGTCGCCGTGCTCGACGAGCACGTCGAGATCGGGCAGCGTGCCGGCGACCGCGCCCCACGCCGCGGCTTTCCAAACGGCGGTGCGACGGCCCATGACGGCCACCCCGACCGCGGCGCCGAGCGTCAGCTGGGTGAGCGAGTCCATGCGTGCCGCCGGCCGGCCCGCGCCTCAGCGACCGCCCGTCACCTCGACGATCGACCCCGTGGTGTAGCTCGAC
>NZ_JANODC010000192.1:0-5483 GCF_031412495.1 Rhizobacter sp.
CCGACGACCTGGCCCCCGGCTTCCTGCTCGTCACCTTCGACCCGCACCCGACCGGCGGGCTCGGCGACGGTGCGGCGGCCCGGCCGGCGCCCGGCTCGCGCGAGCGCGAGCTCGAAAGCCAGATCGAGGAACTGAAGTGGCACCTGCGCGACGTCACCGAGCACGGCGAGACGACGGCGCAGGAGCTCAAGGCGAACAACGAAGAGCTGCAGTCGATCAACGAGGAGCTGCGCTCGGCGACCGAGGAGCTCGAGACCAGCCGCGAGGAGCTGCAGTCGATCAACGAGGAGCTGACCACCGTCAACCAGGAGCTGAAGAGCAACGTCGAGGAGCTCGGGCGCAGCAACGCCGACCTGCAGACCCTGATGGCGTCGACGGCGATCGCCACCGTGTTCCTCGACCGCGAGCTGCGCGTCGGCCTGTTCACGCCGTCGGCGGTGCCGATCTTCCATTTCATCGCCGGAGACGTCGGCCGGCCGCTCTCCGACCTGTCGCCGCGGCTCGACTACGCGCAGATGGGCGACGACGCGCGCCGGGTTCTCGACGAGCTGGTCCCGGTCGAGCGCGAGGTGCACGCCGGCGAGAGCGTGTTCCTGGCGCGCGGCCTGCCCTACCGCAGCAGCGAGGACCGGATCGCCGGCGTCGTCTTCACGTTCCTCGACATCAGCGCACGCAAGGCCGCCGAGGAGGCGCTGCGCGAGTCGGAGGCGCAGTTCCGGACCATCGTCAGCCAGGCCGCCGCCGGCGTCACGCACCTCGACCTCGAAGGGCGGCTGACACTGGTCAACCAGCGCTACTGCGCGATCACCGGCTACCCGGAGCCGGCGCTGCTCGGCCTGCGCGTGTTCGATCTCGTCCACCCCGACGACCAGGCCCGCAACGTCGACGCCTTCCGGCGCCTCGTCGCCGAGGGCAAGCCGTTCGACATGGAAAAGCGCTACGTGCGCCGCGACGGCGGGGTGGTCGCCGTCAGCACCGCGGCGACGCCGATCCTCGGCGACGACGGCAGGCCGACGGCGGTGATCGCCATCGTCCTCGACATCACCGAGCGCAAGCGTGCCGAGAGTGCGCTGCGCGAGTCCGAGGAGCGGCTGCGCCTGGTGATGGAGAACGCCCGCGAGTATGCGATCCTGTCGATGGACCTGCAGCGTCGCGTGACGAGCTGGAACGAAGGCGCCGAGCGCATCGTCGGATTCACCGAGGCGGAGATGCTCGGCCGCTCCGGCGACATCGTCTTCGTGGAGGAGGACCGCCAGGCCGGGATGCCCGAGCGCGAGGCGAGCGTCGCCCGGCTGGAGGGCCGCGCCGCCGACGAGCGGTGGCACAAGCGCAAGGACGGCAGCCGTTTCTGGGGCAGCGGCGTGATGATGGCCATGCGCGCTGGCGGCGGCAGCGAGGTCGTCGGCCTGCTGAAGATCTTCCGCGACCAGACGAGCGCGCGCGCCGCCCAGGAAGCCCTCGAGATCAGCCGCGCCGAGCTGGTCCAGGCGCTCGTCGACAACAGGCGCGCCCGCGCCGAGGCCGAAGCCGCCAGCCATGCCAAGGACCGGTTCCTGGCGATCCTCTCGCACGAGCTGCGCACGCCGCTGACCCCCGTCGTCCTCGCCCTGCACGCGCTCGACCGGAACCGCGACCTGCCGGCCAGCGCCCGCAGCACGATCGACCTCATCCGCAGGAACGTCACCGCCGAGCTGCATCTGATCGACGATCTGCTCGACGTGACGCGGATCTCGAGCGGCAAGCTCGAGCTGGTGAGCGGCAGCACCGACATGCACGAGGTGGTGCAGGCCGCCGCCGACGTCTGCGAGGCCGACTTCGCGGCCAAGCGGCAGCGCCTCGAGCTGGACCTCGCGGCGCCGGAGCACGGCGTCGGCGGCGACGCCCAGCGCCTGCAGCAGGTGGTCTGGAACCTGCTCAAGAATGCGTCGAAATTCACCCCCGCCGGCGGCTCGGTCCGCGTCGAGTCCCGCAACGCCGAGGGCCGTTTCGTGCTCGGCGTCTCCGACACCGGCATCGGCATCGAGCCGCAGGCCCTGCCCGTGATCTTCGATGCCTTCGCCCAGGAGGGCGACTGGGTGACGAGCGAGTTCGGCGGCCTGGGCCTCGGCCTGGCGATTGCCAAGGCGACGATCGAAGCACATCACGGGCGGCTGTCGGCTTCGAGCGGCGGCCGCAACCAGGGTGCCACCTTCACGATCGAACTGCCTCTCGAGTGAGCAGCTCATGGACGACCCACCCGTGGCCACCGCCCCCGCCCCCGCCCGCAGCGTCGCATCGCCGCATCGGCTGCGCATCTTCATCGTCGAGAACCACGAAGACACCCGATTCCTGCTCGGCCTGCTCCTCGAGCAACTGGGCCACACGGTGCTGTCGGTGGCGACGATGCAGGAGGCACTGCGCAGCATCCCCGGCGCGTCGTGCGACGTCCTGATCTCCGATGTCGGTCTGCCCGACGGCAACGGCTGGGAGCTGCTCAAGCAGCTCGGCACCGCCCGGCCGAAGTACGCCGTGGCCATGAGCGGCTTCGGCATGAGCTCGGACCGGGAGCGCAGCCGGATGGCCGGCTACCGGCACCACCTGCTGAAGCCCATCGAGCCGAACCTGCTCGAGACGCTGCTCGACGAGGCCGCCGCCGAGATCGCTCGCTAGGCGCAGCGGCCTGGCCGTCGAAAGGCCCTAGGGGCTAGCCCGGCTGGCACAGGCCGGCCTTCGGCGGCACAGTGGTCTGTCCAAGGAGATTCGACATGACCCGACCGCACCCGACCCGCCGCCGCTTCGCCGCCACCTGCGCCGCCCTGCTCGCCGGCCTGGCCGTCTCGTCCGCCCACGCCGCGTGGCCGGAGCGGCCGCTGACCCTCATCGTTCCCTGGGGCGCCGGCGGCGGCACCGACGCCACCGCCCGAATCATCGGCTCGCTCCTCGAGAAGGAGATCGGCCAGCCGGTCAACGTCGTCAACCGCACCGGCGGCAGCGGCGTCGTCGGCCACCAGGCGATCAGCGCAGCAGCGCCCGACGGCTACACCATCGGCCTGATCACGGTCGAGATCGGCATGCTGCACTGGCAGGGCCTGACCGACATCTCCGGCACCTCGTACACCCCCATCGGCATGGTCAACTTCGACCCGGCCGGCCTGCAGGTGCGTGCCGACTCGCCGTACAAGACGGCGCACGACCTGGTCGCCGCGATCAAGGCAAACCCGGGCAAGTTCAAGGCGTCGGGAACCGGACAGGGCGGCATCTGGCACCTGGCCATCGCCGGCATGCTGAAGGACCTGAAGGTCGATCCCGCGGCCGCCCCCTGGGTGCCGTCGAACGGCGCCGCGCCGGGCCTGCAGGACCTGGTCGCCGGCGGCGTCGAGATCGTCCCGTGCTCGCTCCCCGAGGCCCGCTCGCTGATCGACGCAGGCAAGGTGCGCAGCCTCGCCGTCATGGACGACAAGCCGGCGGCGCTCTATCCGAACGTGCCGATGCTGAAGGCGGCCACGGGCAGCGACTGGAAGCTCGGCGCCTGGCGCGGCGTCGCCGCACCGAAGGGGCTGGCGCCCGAGGCGCGCGACAAGCTCGTGGCCGCCATCCGCAAGATAGCCGCGAGCAAGGAGTACACCGACTTCATGACCAGCCGGGGCTTCGGCGTCGTCTACCTCGGTCCGGACGAGTTCGCCCGGCACATGGCGAAGTCGGACGCCGACCTCGGCGCGACCATGAAGGCGGTCGGCATCGCCAAGTGACTTCGCGGCGCGCCGCGAAGTCGTCCTGAGCGCAAGGATCCCCCGTTGAAGTTCAACGACGCCGTCTGGGGCGTTCTCTTCGCCCTGCTCGGCCTGGCCATCGTGGTCCACGTGCAGGGCTTCCCGCGCATCCCGGGCCAGAACATCGGCCCCGGCATCTTCCCCGGGCTGGTCGGGGCCGGCCTGGCCGTCTGCGGGCTGCTCCTGGTGGTGCGCGGCGTGCTCAGCCGGCGCGCCGCCCGGCCGGTGCCGTGGGCCGAGGCGCCGGCGTGGTTCGGCTCGGGCCGCCAGGTCCTGGCGTTCGCGGTGCTCGTCGGTGCCAACCTCTTCTACATCCTGGCCGTGCAGCGGCTCGGCTTCGTCCTCACCGCCTTCGTCTACCTGGCAGCCTTGATGTGGGTGCTGCGCGTCCGCCTCGTGCCGCTGCTCCTCGTGTCGCTGATCGCGACGCTGCTCATCCACCTTGCCTTCTACCGGTTGCTCAGGGTGCCGCTGCCCTGGGGCATCCTGCAGCCGATCGCGTGGTGAACCGGCCGGGCCGACGCCGGGCCGCTCCCGAGGCGGCCCGCGCCCCCTCGGGGGGCAGCGCCGCGGCGCAAGCCGCAAGCGTGGGGGCTTCATGAATCCGGCCTGGACGGAAGCGTTCCGGCTCGTCTTCGATCCGGCCAACGTGCTGGTGATGCTCGGGGCTTCGCTGTTCGGCCTCTTCGTCGGCGCGGTGCCCGGCCTGACCGCGACGATGGCGGTGGCGCTGCTGGTGCCGGTGACCTTCTTCATGGCGCCGATCCCGGCCATCGCGGCGATGGTCACGGCCACGGCGATGGCGATCTTCTCCGGCGACATCCCCGGCTGCCTGCTGCGCATGCCGGGCACGCCGGCGTCGGCCGCCTATACCGACGAGGCCTTCGCGATGACGAAGAAGGGCCAGGCCGAGCTCGCGCTCGGGGCCGGGCTCGTCTTCTCGGCGGTCGGCGGCCTGTTCGGGACCGCGGTGCTGATCGTCGCCGCGCCGGCGCTGGCCGAAGTGGCGCTCAAGTTCAGCTCCTTCGAGTACTTCTGGCTGGTCCTGATGGGCCTGACCTGCGCCGTCTTCATCTCCACCGACCGGCCGCTGAAGGGCCTCGTGACCCTGCTCTTCGGCCTGCTCATCGCCGGCGTCGGCCTGAACAACCCGGCCGCCTTCCCGCGCTTCACCTTCGGCAGCTCGGACCTGCTCGGCGGCATCGGCCTGATCCCGCTGATGATCGGCGCCTTCGCGGTCTCCGAAATCATCCGCTACATGGTGCGCATGGAAGGCGAGCCGCTGATCGTCGACCAGCCGATCGGCAATGTCTTCAAGGGCATGTGGCGCCTTGCCGTGAAGTACCCGGTGCAGATCCTGCGCGGCAGCACCCTCGGCACCCTGATCGGCGCGCTGCCCGGGGCCGGTGCCGACATCGCTGCCTGGATGTCGTACGCGATGAGCAAGAAGTTCTCGAAGGAGCCCGAGAAGTTCGGCACCGGCCACGTCGAAGGCATCGTCGAGAGCGGTTCGGCAAACAACAGCGCCCTGGCCGGCGCCTGGATCCCGGCCCTGGTCTTCGGCATCCCGGGCGACTCGATCACCGCGATCGTGATCGGCGTGCTCTACATGAAGAACATGAATCCGGGCCCGACGCTGTTCACCAACAACCCGCAGAACATCTACGCCGTCTTCCTGCTCTTCATCATCGCCAACCTGATCATGCTGCCGCTCGGCTGGATGTGCATCAAGGC
>NZ_JANODC010000193.1:0-2061 GCF_031412495.1 Rhizobacter sp.
CGGTAGGTGAGGGCGCGCAGTGCCTCGATCTCGGTCTTCAGCTCGGCCAGCCGGTAGTGCACGTACTGGAAGTCGAGCACCGTCTGGCCGAACATCTTGCGCTCGCGGATGTACTCGATGGTGTCGTGCAGCGTGCGGATCATGCCGTTCACCGAGCTCGCCGCCGCCCACAGCCGCTCCTCCTGGAACTGCTGCATCTGGTAGGTGAAGCCCATGCCTTCCTCGCCGACGCGGTTGGCCTGCGGCACGCGCACGTCGTCGAAGTGGATCAGGCCGGTGTCGCTCGACATCATGCCGATCTTGCGGATCTTCTTCGCCTTCGTGATGCCGGGCGTGCTCATCGGCACCATGATGAGGCTCTTGTTCTTGTGCGCGGCGCCTTCGCCGGTGTTGGCGAGCAGGCACATCCAGTCGGCCTGCAGGCTGTTGGTGATCCACATCTTGGCGCCGTTGATGACGTAGTCGGCGCCGACCTTCTTCGCGGTGGTCTTGATGGACGCGACGTCGGAGCCGGCACCGGGCTCGGAGACGCCGATGCAGCCGACCGCGTCGCCGGCGATCGCCGGGACGAGGAATTCCCGGCACAGCGCCTCGCTGCCGAAGCGGGCCAGTGCCGGCGTCGCCATGTCGGTCTGCACGCCGATGGCCATCGGCACCCCGCCGCAGGCGACATGGCCGAGCGTCTCGGCCATCACCACCGAGAAGGAGTAGTCGAGGCCCATGCCGCCGTACTGCTCCGGCTTGGTCAGGCCCAGCAGGCCGAGCTCGCCGAGCCGCTTGAAGACGGTGTGCGCGGGGAACTCCTCGGCCGCCTCCCATTCGTCGACGTGCGGATTGATCTCCTCGTCGATGAAGCGCTTGAGCGTGCGCCGGATCTCTTCGTGCTCGTGCGTGAACTGCATGGTGTGCTCCTGGCGTGCCCGTCAGGGCCGGGCGACGCCGAACTGGATCGGGCGAAGCGTTCGGCGCGAGGCCTCGTCGCAGACGGCGAGGGCGAGGGCGAGGACCCGGCGGGTGTCGCGCGGGTCGATGATGCCGTCGTCGAGGAGCAGGCCGGAGGTGGTGAAGGCGTCCATCTGCCGCTCGAAGGTCGCGACGATCCTGCCGGTGAGCGCGGCGAGCCGCCCTTCGTCGATCGGCTCGCCCTTGCGGGCCGCGCCCTCGCGCATCACGATCTCCATCGTGCCGGCGGCCTGCTGCGGTCCCATGACAGCGGTCTTGGCCGTCGGCCAGCCGAAGAGGAAGCGCGGGCCGAAGCCGCGGCCGCACATGCCGTAGTTGCCGGCCCCGAACGAGGCGCCGCACTGCACGGTGATCTGCGGCACGTTCGCGTTCGACAGCGCCTGGATCTGCTTCGACCCATGCTTGATCATCCCGGCGCGCTCGGCCTCGGTGCCGACGATGAAGCCGGTCGTGTTCTGCAGCCAGACGATGGGCTTGCCGAGCTGGCAGCAGGCCTGCACGAAGTGCGTCACCTTGGTGCTGCCGGCGGGATCGAGGGGCCCGTTGTTGGTGACGATGCCGACGGGGTGGCCGGCGATGGCGGCATGGCCGCACACCGTCGCCGGGCCGTACTCGGGCTTGAAATCGAGAAACTCAGAGCCGTCGACGACGCGGGCGACGACGTGGCGCATGTCGACCGGCTTCCGGGCGTCGGCGCCGAACAGGCCGAGCATGTCCTCGGCGTCGTGCAGCGGCGCGGTGCCGTAGGGCCAGGCAGCACGCGGCTGCCAGTGCAGCGACGCGATCAGCTCGCGCGCCGTGGCCAGGGCGCTGGCATCGTCGTCGGCAACGTGCTCGGCGAGGCCCGACACGGCGGCGTGCATGTCGGCGCCGCCGAGCGCTTCCTCGGTCGCGACCTCGCCGGTGGCGGCCTTGAGCAGCGGCGGCCCGGCGAGGAAGGCACGGGCCCGGCCGCGCACCATGATCACGTGGTCGGACAGGCCGGTCATGTAGGCGCCGCCTGCCGTCGACGAGCCGTGCACGACCGCGATCACCGGCAGGCCGGCGGCCGACAGGCGGGCGAGGTTGCAGAAGAGCGTGCCGCCGCGGACGAACTGC
>NZ_JANODC010000194.1:0-3408 GCF_031412495.1 Rhizobacter sp.
GTAGGCGGTTTCCGCGGCGTCGATGCGCGCCTCGCCGATGCTGCCGTGGTGCTCGACGTCGGTGGTGCCGATCAGCGTGAAGTCGCCCTCGTAGGGAATGGCGAAGATGATCCGCTTGTCCGGGTTCTGGAAGATGTAGGCGTGGTCGTGGTCGAAGAGGCGTGGCACGACGATGTGGCTGCCCTTGACCAAGCGCAGCGCCTTGCCACCCGGCAGGTTCGCGCGTGCGCCGAGGAACTCGGCCGCCCAGGGCCCGGCAGCATTGACGATGGCGCGGGCGTTGATCGCGAGCCCTTCGCCGGCGCCGTTTTCGAGGCGGACCTGCCATCCGGCCGGGCCGCGCCGTGCATCGGCGCAGCGCCAGCGCGTCAGCACCCGCGCGCCGCGCTCGGCAGCGTCGACGGCGCTGAGCACCACCAGGCGGGCGTCGTCGACCCAGCCGTCGGAATAGACGAAGCCCTTCTTGAAGCGGCTCTTCAGGGCCCGGCCGGTCGGGTGGGTGCGCAGGTCGACCGTGCCCGAGGCCGGCAGTACTTCGCGGCGGGCCAGGTGGTCGTAGAGGAATAGGCCGGCGCGGATCATCCAGGCCGGCCGCATCCCCGGATCGTGCGGCATCACGAAGCGCAGCGGCCACATGATGTGCGGCGCACTCCTGAGCAGCACCTCGCGCTCGGCCAGTCCCTTGCGAACGAGCGAGAACTCGTAGTACTCGAGGTAGCGCAGGCCGCCGTGGATCAGCTTCGTGCTCGACGACGAGGTGTGCGACGCCAAGTCGTCCTTCTTGCAGAGCACGACGCGGCAGCCGCGGCCGGACAGGTCGCGGGCGATGCCGGCGCCATTGATGCCGCCGCCGACGACCAGGACGTCGCAGGCCAGCGTCGCGTCCGGCTCGGTCGGGCCGTTCGGGCCGGCGGCAGGGCTGGCAGGGCGGGGATCTGGCAAGGGGTCTCCGGGAGGGGCGCCAAGTGTCAGGGGGGAAAGCGGTTCGTTTCCGCTCGTTTCTGATGTTCTATTTTCGTTTGTAGCCTAAGACTTGAGCAGGCGCAAGCGCGTTTCCGCCCTGCAGTCGGACCGCGCGATGCGGGTACCCTGGGCCATTCCAGCGAGCCATCGCCACCGCCGTGACGCCGAATCCGCGCCAAGCCCTGCTTCTCGACGCCGTCCGCGCGCGGGGATCGATGACGGTCGAATCGCTGGCCGCGCAATTCGATGTCACGCTGCAGACGGTGCGCCGCGACGTCAAGCTGCTGGCCGGGGCCGGCCTGGTCGCGCGTTTCCACGGCGGGGTGCGGTTGCCCACCTCGACCACCGAGAACATCGCCTACCGGCAGCGCCAGCGCCTGAACGGGCCGGCCAAGCAGCGCATCGCGCGCGCCGTCGCCGCGGCCGTGCCGGACGGCTGTTCGCTGATCATCAACATCGGCACGACCACGGAGGCAATCGCGCACGAACTGCTCCGCCACCGCGGCCTGCGCATCGTGACCAACAACCTGAACGTGGCCGCGATCCTGTCCGACAACGCAGCCATCGAGGTCATCGTCGCCGGCGGCATCGTGCGGTCGCACGACCGCGGCATCGTCGGCGAGATGACGATCGACTTCATCCGTCAGTTCAAGGTCGACATCGGGCTGATCGGCATCTCGGGCATCGAGGCCGACGGCAGCCTGCGCGACTACGACTACCGAGAGGTCAAGGTGGCGCGAGCGATCATCGAGCACTCGCGGGCGGTCTGGGTCGCCGCCGACCACAGCAAGTTCAACCGGCCGGCGACGGTGGAGCTGGCCCGCTTCGAGCAGGTTGACCGGCTGTTCACCGACCGTCCGCCGCCAGCACCCTTCCCGGCCCTGCTGGCCGCCGCCGGTGTCGAGTGCATGACCTGCCCGGAGGCTGAATGAACTGCAGGACCTTCCTCCTCGCGCTCGACCAGGGCACCTCGAGCTCGCGAGCCATCGTCTTCGATGCCGCCGGCGCCATCGTCGCCCTGGCCCAGCGCGAGTTCCGCCAGATCTATCCGCAGCCGGGCTGGGTCGAGCACGATCCGCGCGAGATCTGGGCGACGCAGCTCGAGGTCGCGCGCGAGGCGATCGCCAAGGCAGGACTGGCGGCGACGGACATCGCCGCGCTTGGCATCACCAACCAGCGCGAGACGACCCTGGTCTGGAACCGCCGCAGCGGCGAGCCGATCGCCAACGCCATCGTCTGGCAGGACCGGCGCACCGCGCCCGACTGCGCGGCGCTCCGCGACAAGGGCCTGGAGCCGCTGTTCCGCGAGCGCACCGGGATCGTCCTCGATGCCTACTTCTCCGGCACCAAGCTCGCCTGGCTGCTCGACCACGTCGACGGCGCCCGCGCCGCGGCGGCACGCGGCGAGCTGTTCTTCGGCACCGTCGACACCTGGCTGATGTGGATGCTGACCGGCGGCGGCGCCGACGCGACGCGCGCCCACGCCGTGCACGCGACCGATGTCACCAACGCCTCGCGGACCCTGCTCTTCGACGTCCGCGCCGGCACCTGGAGCGACGAGCTCTGCGAGGCCCTCGCCGTGCCGCGGTCGATGCTGCCGGCGGCGCACCCGTCGAGCCACGCCTACGGGCAGACGACGGCCGACCTGTTCGGCGCGCCGATCGCCATCGGCGGCGTCGCCGGCGACCAGCAGAGCGCGCTGTTCGGCCAGGCCTGCTTCCGGCCGGGGCAGGTGAAGAACACCTACGGCACCGGCTGCTTCATGCTCATGAACACCGGCTCGCGCTTCGAGGTCTCGAGCAACGGCCTGCTGGCAACCAGCGCGGCGCAGCCCGGGCCCGAGCCGCAGTTCGCGCGCGAGGGCAGCGTCTTCATCGGCGGCGCCGTCGTGCAATGGCTGCGCGACGGCCTGAGGGCGATCAAGTCGAGCAGCGAGGTGCAGCAGCTCGCCGAGAGCGTTCCCGACAATGGCGGCGTCATGTTCGTGCCGGCCTTCACGGGCCTCGGCGCGCCGCACTGGAACCCGGACGCGCGCGGCACCATCACCGGCCTCACGCGCGGCTCGACGATCGCCCACATCGCGCGCGCCGCGCTCGAGTCGATCGCCTTCCAGAGCGCGTCCCTGCTCGAGGCGATGAGCCGCGACGTGGTCGCCGCCGGCGGGGCGCCGGTCGCCGAGCTCCGCGTCGACGGCGGCGCGTGCGTCAACGACCTGCTGATGCAGTTCCAGGCCGACCTGCTGGGCATCCCCGTGGTCCGCCCCAAGGTCATCGAGACCACCGCCCTGGGCGCGGCCTACCTGGCCGGCCTCAGCTGCGGCGTGTACGCCGGCACCGACGAGCTCGCCGCGCAGTGGCAGGTCGAGCGCACCTTCCATCCGACCCTGTCGCGGGCCCGCGCCGGCGCGCTGATGCAGCGCTGGGAGCACGCTGTCGCGCAGACGCT
>NZ_JANODC010000195.1:0-4177 GCF_031412495.1 Rhizobacter sp.
GGTGGAGGAGGCTGGATTCGAACCAGCGTAGGCGTAAGCCAACAGATTTACAGTCTGCCCCCTTTAGCCACTCGGGCACCCCTCCGAGACGAACCCGGGACTATACCACGCGCCTCAGCCCCGTCGGCCGATCCCCCACCAGTCGACGAGGTGGGCGGTTGCCGCGAAGTGGCTGCCCTCGGCCATGAACGCGCGCCGAAAGTCGTAGGACGGATGACGGGTCGTGAGCACGGGGACGGCCGGATCGGGTGGCCCGCAGCCGAGCCAGAACTCGCGCGCCTTGCTGCCCCAGAGCAGGAATGTCGGGGGCGGGCTCCGCCGCGCCAGCACGGCAACGATCTCGCCAGTGAGCGCCTGCCAACCACATGACTGGTGACTGCCCGTCCGACCGACCTCGACCGTCAGGACCGGGTTCAGGAGGAGGACCCCGGCCCTGCCCCAGGCTTCCAGCGTCCAGCGCTCGGGCGGCACGAAGCCGGGGCGGTCGGCGGCGAGGACCTCGAAGATCCGGGCCAGCGAACGCGGCCGGCCCCGCGCGGCGGAGAAGGCGAGCCCGTCGGCGTGGCCGGCCAAGGGGTAAGGGTCCTGGCCGATCACCACCACCTTCACCTCCGCCGGCGCGACAAGGCGCAGGGCACGGAACGGGTCTTCCGGGGCGATCGGCCGGTTGCCCGAGGAGGCCTCGACGCAACGGATCACCGCCCCGCGGCGTTCCGCGGTCCACCCCGGCAAGGCGTCCTGCCAAGCGGCCGGCAACGCCGCGCAGGCCGCCGCAAGGTCCGCCGCCTTCACCCGATCAGACGCGCCAGGGCCGCGCCCGGATCCGGCGCCCGCATGAATGCCTCGCCGACGAGAAAGGCGTGCACGCCCGCGGCGCGCATGCGTTGGACGTCGGCCGGCGCGGCGATGCCGCTTTCGCAGACGACGACGCGGTCGGCCGGCACCTCCGGCAGCATGCGCAGGGTGGTGTCGAGCGAGACCTCGAAGGTGCGCAGGTCGCGGTTGTTGATGCCGACGAGCGGCGTCGCCAGCCGCAGCGCCCGCTCCAGCTCGCGCTCGTCGTGCACCTCGACGAGCACGCCCATGCCGAGCGCGGCGGCGGTGGCCTCGAAGTCGCGCATCTGCGCGTCGTCGAGGATGGCGGCGATGAGGAGGACCGCGTCGGCACCGAGGGCGCGCGACTCGAACAGCTGCCAGGCGTCCACGACGAAGTCCTTGCGCAGCGCCGGCAGGCCGCCGGCGGCGCGCGCCTCGGCCAGGAAGCCGGCCCGCCCCTGGAAGAAGCGCTCGTCGGTCAGGACGCTCAGCGCGGCGGCACCGTGCCGCTCGTAGCTGGCGGCGATCTCGGCCGGCACGAAGTGCTCGCGCAGGACGCCCTTGCTCGGGCTCGCCTTCTTGATCTCGGCGATCACCGCGGCGTCGCCGCGCCCGACCCGCTGCCGGAGGGCGCCGACGAAGTCGCGCGGCGCCGCCGACTCCTCGGCCTCGCGGCGCAGGGAGGCGAGGTCGCGCCGCAGCCGGCCGGCGGCGACTTCCTCGCGCTTGACCTGGACGATGCGGCGCAGGATGTCGCTCACGGCGCCGACCCGCGCTGGCCCCGGGCGAAGGCGATGAAGGCGTCGAGCTTGGCGCGGGCGCGCCCGCTCGCGACCGCCGCGCGGGCCATGACGATGCCTTCGGCCATTCCCGGCGCGACGTTGGCCGCATAGAGCGCGGCGGCGGCGTTCAGGACGACGATGTCGCGCGCCGGCCCCGGCTCGTCGGCGAGGACGGCCTCGACCATCGCCTTCGACTGCGCCGGCGTCTCGACGCGCAGGGCGCGGTTGCTCGCCATCGTCATGCCGAAGTCCTCGGGGTGGATGTCGTACTCGAGGATCTGCCCGTCCTTCAGCTCGCCGACCATGCTGGCGGCGCCGAGCGAGACCTCGTCCATGCCGTCGCGGCCGTAGACGACGAGCGCGTGCTCGGCGCCCAGCCGCTGCAGCGCCCGCACCTGGATGCCGACGAGGTCGGGGTGGAACACGCCCATCAGGATGTTCGGCGCGTCGGCCGGGTTGGTGAGCGGGCCGAGGATGTTGAAGATGGTCCGCACGCCCAGCTCGCGGCGGACCGGGGCGACGTTCTTCATCGCCGGATGGTGGTTGGGCGCGAACATGAAGCCGATGCCGGTGGCCTCGATGGAGGCCGCGATCTGCTCCGGGCCGAGATCGAGCGGCAGGCCGAGCGCCTCCAGCACGTCGGCGCTCCCCGACTTGCTCGAGACGCTGCGGTTGCCGTGCTTGCTGACGCGGGCGCCGCAGGCGGCGGCGACGAACATGCTGCAGGTCGAGATGTTGAAGGTGTGCGAACCGTCGCCGCCGGTGCCGACGATGTCGACCAGGTGTCTGCGGTCCTTCACCTCGACCTTGGTCGCGAATTCGCGCATCACCTGCGCCGCCGCGGTGATCTCGCCGATCGTCTCCTTCTTGACGCGCAGGCCCACGAGCACCGCCGCCATCATCACGGGCGACATCTCGCCGCTCATGATGCGGCGCACCAGCGACAGCATCTCGTCGTGGAAGATCTCGCGGTGATCGATGGTGCGGGCGAGGGCGTCGAGGTTGCTGATGGCCATGGCGGGGCTCGCTCTCAAGGTTGAAGGTAGTCGCGCATGGCCGCGATGGCGCGGTCGACGCCCTCGGCATCGACGTCGAGGTGGGTGACGAAGCGCAGGCGGTAGAGGCCGGTCGCGAGCACGCCTCGCGACTTCAGGTGCGCCATGAGGCCCGGCGCACGGTCGCCGGCGAGGTCGGCGAAGACGATGTTGGTCTGCGGCGGCTCGACCGTGAGGCCGGGCAGGCCGGCCAGCCCGGCGGCCAGGCGCAAGGCCAGGGCGTGGTCCTCGGCGAGCCGGTCGACGTGGTGGTCGAGGGCATGATTCGCGGCGGCGGCGACGACGCCGGCCTGGCGCATGCCGCCGCCGACCATCTTGCGCCACCGATGGGCACGGCCGATGAAGTCGCGCGAGCCGACGAGGGCAGAGCCCACGGGCGCGCCGAGCCCCTTCGAGAAGCAGACCGAGACGCTCTCGAACGGCGCCGCGATCTGCCGCGCCGCCGCGCGGGGGTCGCCGCCGAGCGCCACGGCGGCGTTGAAGAGCCGCGCGCCGTCGAGGTGCGACGACAGGCCGCGCCGCGCCGCCAGCGCGCAGGCCTGCTCCAGGTAGGCCGGCGAGAGCACCTTGCCGCCGATCGTGTTCTCGAGGCAGAGCAGGCGGCTTTTGGCGTAGTGCGCGTCGTCGGGCTTGATCGCCGCCTCGACTGCGGCGAGCGGCAGCGAGCCGTCGGACGCGTGCTCGAGCGGCTGCGGCTGGACGCTGCCGAGCACCGCCGCGCCGCCGCCCTCCCAGCGGTAGGTGTGCGCCATCTGGCCGACGATGTATTCGTCGCCGCGGCCGCAGTGGCTCATGATCGCCACCAGGTTGCTCTGCGTGCCGCTGGCGACGTAGAGCGCCGCCTCCTTGCCGAGCATCGCCGCGATCCGCTCCTGCAGCGCGTTGACGCTCGGGTCGTCGCCGAAGACGTCGTCGCCGACCGGTGCGGTCGCCATGTGGGCACGCATCGCCGGGGTCGGCCGGGTCACCGTATCGCTGCGCAGGTCGACAACCGGGTTCATGGCAAGGCGTCCAGAAAGTTCTTGAGCATGGCGTGGCCGTGCTCGGTGAGGATCGATTCGGGGTGGAACTGCACGCCCTCGAGCGGCGCCTTCGTCCCGGCCAGCGCGCGATGGCGAACGCCCATGATCTCACCGTCGCTCGCGGTCGCGGTGACGTCGAGGGCCGCCGGCAGGCTCGCCCGCTCGATCGCCAGCGAGTGGTAGCGGACGACCGAGAAGCGCGCCGGCAGCGCGGCGTAGACGCCCCGGCCGTCGTGCGTCACCTCGTCGAGCTTGCCGTGCATCAGCCGCGCCGCGCGCACCACCTTGCCGCCGAGCGCCGCGCCGATCGCCTGGTGGCCGAGGCAGACGCCGAGGATCGGCAGCCGGCCCGCGAGCTCCTGGATCGCCGGCACGCACACGCCCGCCTCGGCCGGCGTGCACGGCCCCGGCGAGAGGACGAGCGCGTCGGGCGCGAGCGCGGCGATGCCGGCGACGTCGACCTCGTCGTTGCGCAGCACCTGCACCTCGGCGCCGAGCTCGC
>NZ_JANODC010000196.1:0-29917 GCF_031412495.1 Rhizobacter sp.
GCGACATCGACGAGAAGTACACGCCGTTCGGCCACAGCGACTACCAGACCATCGTCGCCGACGTCAAGAAGTTCTCGGCCGGCGGCAAGACCGCGGTGATCTCGACCATCAACGGCGACTCGAACGTGCCGTTCTACAAGGAGCTCGGCAACCAGGGCCTGAAGGCCACCGACGTGCCCGTCGTCGCCTTCTCGGTCGGCGAGGAAGAGCTGCGCGGCGTCGACACCAAGCCGCTCGTCGGCCACCTGGCGGCATGGAACTACTTCATGTCGATCAAGAACCCGGCCAACGACGCCTTCAAGAAGCAGTGGGCCGACTACGCCAAGGCGAAGAAGCTCCCGGGCGCCGACAAGCCGCTGACCAACGACCCGATGGAGGCCACCTACATCGGCATCCACATGTGGAAGCAGGCGGTCGAGAAGGCGAAGAGCACGGACACCGACAAGGTCATCGCCGCGATGGCCGGCCAGACCTTCAAGGCGCCGGGCGGCTTCACGGCGACCATGGACGCCAAGAACCACCACCTGCACAAGCCGGTCTTCATCGGCGAGGTCAAGGCCGACGGCCAGTTCAACGTCGTGTGGAAGACGCCGGGTCCGGTCAAGGCCAAGCCGTGGAGCCCGTACATCGAGGGCAACGACAAGAAGAAGGACGAGCCCGAGAAGAAGTGACGTTCGGAGGCGCCTCGCGCCTTCGAACGTCATCCTGAGCGAAGCGAAGGATCTCGAGCGCTGCCGATGATGGGATCCTTCGCTTTGCTCAGGATGACAAGGACGTGGGCTGTCGGCCTGGCGTGCTGGCTGCTCGCGCAGGCGTCCTTCGCCCTCACGGTCGAGCAGGTGCGCGGCATGGCGATCGGCGACAACGACGCGCGTGCCGCGGCCATCGCCGCCGCAGCGGCGAGCGGCGATCCGGCCGTGCCCGCGTTCTTCCGCGACCTGCTCGAAGGCAAGGTCAGGGTGGCCGGCGAGGCGGTGTTCGTCGTCGACGGCGAGAAGGCCCGCGACGCCGCCACCGGCGCCGCCGCGGTGCTCCCGGCCGAGGCCGAGGAAGTCGTCAACAGCAACCGCCTGCGCCGCGAGATCGAGGGCGCCATCGCGGCGCTGAAGCTCTTCTCGCCCGACGCGAAGGAGCGGGTGCTCGCCCTGCGCGAGCTGAAGGACCAGACCGACGAGGCGAAGCTGCCCCTCGTCGAGAAGGCCTACCAGGCCGAGACCGACGCGTCGCTCAAGGCGCAGATCGGTTTGCTGCGCGCAGCCATCCTCGTCTCGACGGCCGACCGCGGCAAGCGCCTCGAAGCGGCCCGGCTGCTCGGCGCCAGCCGCGAGCCGAGCGTCAAGACCCTCCTGCTCGAGCGCCTGAAGCCCGGCGTCGAGCCCGACGACGAAGTGCGCGGCCAGCTGCAGCTCGCCCTCGGCAACCTCGAGTCGCGCCTGGCCTGGGGCGAGCGCCTCGGCGTGCTGCTGACCGGCGTCAGCCTGGGCTCGATCCTGCTGCTCGTCGCCCTCGGCCTGGCCATCACCTACGGCCTGATGGGCGTCATCAACATGGCGCACGGCGAGCTGATGATGATCGGCGCCTACGCGACCTACGTCGTGCAGAACGTCTTCCGGGCCTGGTTCCCCGGCATGTTCGACGCCTACGTGCTGGTCGCGATCCCCGTCTCGTTCCTCGCCGCCGCACTGGTCGGTGCCGGCCTCGAGCGCAGCATCATCCGCTGGCTCTACGGCCGCCCGCTGGAGACGCTGCTCGCCACCTGGGGCATCAGCCTGGTCCTGCAGCAGGCCGTGCGCTCGCTGTTCGGGGCGCAGAACGTGCCGGTCGAGAACCCCTCGTGGCTGTCCGGCGGCATCGAGGCGATGAGCAACCTGACGCTGCCCTTCAACCGGATCGCCATCGTCGCCTTCGCTGCGCTCGTCCTCCTCGCCGTGGCGCTGCTCATCGCCCGCACGCGGCTCGGCCTCTTCGTTCGCGGCGTCACGCAGAACCGGAAGATGGCCGCCTGCATGGGCGTGAACACCGCGCGCATCGACACCTACGCCTTCGCCCTCGGCTCCGGCATCGCCGGGCTCGCCGGCTGCGCCTTGTCGCAGGTCGGCAACGTCGGGCCGGACCTCGGCCAGTCCTACATCGTCGATTCGTTCATGGTCGTGGTGCTGGGCGGGGTCGGCCAGCTCGCCGGCACCGTCTACGCCGCGCTCGGCCTGGGCATCCTCAACAAGCTGCTCGAAGGCTGGCAGGGCGCGGTGCTCGCCAAGATCATGGTCCTGGTCTTCATCGTCATCTTCATCCAGAAGCGGCCGCAGGGCATCTTCGCGATGAAGGGCCGGAGCGCCGAGGCATGAGCGCGGTGCTGGGCGGGCCGCCCCTTCGTCATCCTGAGCGAAGCGAAGGATCTCGCGCGGCCGACGAGGAGATCCTTCGCTCCTCTCAGGATGAGAAATCGGGGCGGCGTCGGCTGGGCGTGGTCCTTGCCCTGCTCGTCGTGACCGTCCTCGTCCCGGTCCTCAACCTCGCCGTGCCGGCGACGAGCGCCTTCCATCTCTCCGACTACGGCGTGCAGCTGATCGCCAAGATCATGTGCTACGCCATCTGTGCCCTGGCCATGGACCTCATCTGGGGCTACACCGGCATCCTTTCGCTCGGCCACGGCGTCTTCTTCGCCCTCGGCGGCTACGCCATGGGCATGTACCTGATGCGGCAGATCGGCCGCGACGGCAACTACCGCTCCGAGCTGCCCGACTTCATGGTCTTCCTCGACTGGAAGGCCTTGCCCTGGCACTGGGCGCTCTCGGATTCGTTCATCGCCACGCTGGCGCTCGTCGTCCTGGTGCCCGGACTGCTCGCCTTCGTGTTCGGCTTCTTCGCCTTCAGATCGCGGATCAAGGGCGTCTACTTCTCGATCATCACGCAGGCGATGACCTTCGCGACGATGCTGCTCTTCTTCCGCAACGAGACCGGCTTCGGCGGCAACAACGGCTTCACCGACTTCAAGCGGATCCTCGGCATGCCCATCGCCACGCCGACGATGCGGATGGCGCTGTTCGTGCTGACCGGCTGCGTCCTCGTCGGCTTCTTCCTGCTCGCCCGATGGCTCGTGAGCAGCAAGTTCGGCCGCGTCCTGCAGGCCATCCGCGACGCCGAGTCGCGCGTCATGTTCACCGGCTACGACCCGCTGCGCTACAAGCTCGCCATCTGGGTGATCTCGGCGGTGATGTGCGGCATCGCCGGGGCGCTTTTCGTGCCGCAGGTCGGCATCATCAACCCGGGCGAGATGTCGCCGGCGGCCTCGATCGAGATCGCCATCTGGGCCGCGGTGGGCGGCCGCGGCACGCTGGTCGGGCCGATCGTCGGCGCCTTCTTCGTCAACGGGGCGAAGAGCTGGTTCACCCAGGTCTTCCCCGAGTTCTGGCTCTATGTCCTGGGCGCGATGTTCATTGCGGTCACGCTGTTCCTGCCGAACGGCATCGTCGGCCTGGTGCGCGGCCCCAACGGCGCACTGGCCCGCCTGCGCCGGGCCCGCGGCCGGGAAGAGGCGACGCGATGACGCCCGACCTGATGCGGGCCGGTGCGAAGGCGCGACGCGCCGCAGCGAGCCGCGCCGCCACGGCCGGGGCCGGCCGCTCGGGCGGCCGCGAGACGAGCTATGCGAGCGTCGGCCACCCCGGCCAGCTCGACGTCCGCCATGGCGCCATCCTCTACCTCGACGACATCACCGTCAGCTTCGACGGCTTCAAGGCCCTGAACGCGCTGTCGCTCAGCATCGACACCGGCGAGCTGCGCTGCATCATCGGACCGAACGGCGCCGGCAAGACGACGATGATGGACGTCATCACCGGCAAGACCCGGCCCGACGCGGGCAAGGCCTTCTTCGGCTCGACGATCGACCTCCTGCGCATGCGCGAGAACGAGATCGCCTCGGCCGGCGTCGGCCGCAAGTTCCAGAAGCCCACCGTGTTCGAGCACCTGTCGGTGTTCGAGAACCTCGAGCTGGCCTTGAAGGCCGACCGCGGCGTGCGCGCCTCGATGCTGTTCCGGCTGTCGGGCGCGCAGCTCGACCGCATCGGCGAGACGCTGACGCTGATCCACCTGAAGGCCGAGGCGCAGCGCACCGCCGGGCTGCTCTCGCACGGGCAGAAGCAGTGGCTGGAGATCGGCATGCTGCTGATCCAGGACCCGAAGCTGCTCCTCCTCGACGAGCCGGTCGCCGGCATGACCGACGAGGAGACCGAGCGCACCGCCGAGCTCTTCCTCTCGCTCGAAGGCAGCCACTCGCTGGTCGTCGTCGAGCACGACATGAAGTTCATCCACGCCCTCACGCATGCCAATCCGGCCAAGAAGGTGACCGTCCTGCATGAGGGCAGCGTCCTGGCCGAAGGATCGCTGGCTCAGGTGCAGGCCGACGAGAAGGTGGTCGAGGTGTACCTTGGCCGCTGACCGGCTGCTGGCCGTGGCCGGCATCGACCAGTACTACGGTGGCTCGCACATCCTGCGCAACCTCTCCTTCGAAGCGCACGCGGGCGAGGTGACCGTGGTGCTCGGCCGCAACGGCGTCGGCAAGACGACGCTGCTGAAGAGCCTCATGGGCGTGGTGCCGGTGCGCTCGGGCAGCGTCACCTTCGCCGGCGCCGACATCACCCGCTCGACGCCCTACGAGCGGGCCCGCCGCGGCATCGGCTACGTGCCGCAGGGCCGGGAGATCTTCGGCCGGCTCACGGTCAAGGAAAACCTGGAGATGGGCCTGGCCTACAAGCCGGGCAGCACCCCGTTGCCCGACGAGCTGTTCGAGCTGTTCCCGGTGCTGAAGGCGATGCTGCACCGGCGCGGCGGCGACCTGTCCGGCGGGCAGCAGCAGCAGCTCGCGATCGCCCGCGCCCTGGCCGCGGCGCCGAGCCTGCTCGTGCTCGACGAGCCCACCGAAGGCATCCAGCCTTCGATCATCAAGGACATCGGCCGCGTCATTCGCCGCCTCGCCGACAGGGGCCTGACGGTGGGCGGGCAGGCGAAGCGGATGGCGATCGTCCTGGTCGAGCAGTACTACGACTTCGCCGCCGAGCTCGCCGACCGCTACATCGTCATGGAGCGTGGCGAGATCGTGCACCGCGGCCGGGGCGCCGACATGGCCGCCGACGGCGTGCGCCGGATGATGTCGATCTAGCGGCTAGCCCGACTTCTTCGCGGCTGCCCTCTTGGCCGGCGTCTTCTTCGCCGCGGTCTTCTTCGCCGCGGTCTTCCTAACCGGCGTCTTCTTCGCTGCGGACTTCTTCGCAGCCGTCTTCTTCGCCGGCACCTTGCCGCCTTCGCGACGCGCCTCCGCCAAGCCGATCGCGATCGCCTGCTTGCGGCTCGTCACCTTCTTGCCCGAGCCGCCGCTCCTGAGCGAGCCGCGCTTGCGCTCGTGCATCGCTTCCTCGACCTTGTCCGACGCCTTCTTGCCATACGTTGCCATGGTGTCCTCGTCTGCTTTTCGGAGGGATGGACGGCCCCGTGCCTGCACGGAGCCGGCGCGACTATAGAGCGCCCGGCCTGTGGGCGGCAGCCACAATCGAGGCACCGACACCCTGCAGCGGCCCGTCATGATCACCGTCCACCATCTCAACAACTCGCGCTCGCAGCGCGTCCTCTGGCTGCTCGAGGAGCTCGGCGTCACGTACGAGGTTCGCAAGTACCAGCGCGACGCGAAGACGATGCTGGCGCCGCCCGAGCTGCTGCTGGTGCACCCGCTGGGCAAGTCGCCGGTGATCACCGACGGCGACATCACCGTCGCCGAGACGGGCGCCATCGTCGAGTACCTGCTCGAGCGCTACGGCGCGGGCAGGCTGGTGCCGCCGGCCGGCACGCCGGAGCGGCGGCGCTTCCAGTACTGGCTCCACTTCGCCGAAGGCTCGGCGATGCCGCCGCTGCTGCTCAAGCTGATCTTCGACCGGATCGAGTCGGGGCCGATGCCGTTCTTCGTCAAGCCGATCGCCAGGGGCATCGCCCGCAAGGTGAAGGCGCTGACGATCGAGCCCAACCTCCGGCGGCACCTCGACTTCATGGAGGCCGAGCTCGGCCGCAGCGAATGGTTCGCCGGGCCCGAGTTCAGTGCCGCCGACATTCAGATGAGCTTTCCCGTGGAGGCGTCGGCGCAGCGGGCCGGACTGAACGCGAGCCGGCCGCGACTCATGGCATTCCTGAAGAAGATCCACGCCAGGCCGGCCTACCGCAAGGCGCTCGAGCGCGGCGGGCCCTACGTCTTCGCTGCCGACTGAGGGCTCAGCGCGACGACTGGTCGGGGTCGGAACGCGCCGCCTGGCGCAGCGGGAGCGTCGGCGCCGACGCGGGCGGATCGAGAACCGCCAGCATCGGGCTCTTCATCGCCGCGGCGTAGCCGATGACGGTGCGCGCCGGATCGAACGGCAGCTTGTTGCGCGGGTCGGCGCCGCGTGCCATCAGGAACAGGACCATGTCGCGCTGCGTCGCAGCGTCGGCCAGAAAGCCCGGCAGCAGGACGCGTTGCAGGGGCACCCAGGCGAGCTGCCCGCCGCGCGACGGAGGCGCGAGGCTGGCCAGTCGCGGCACCCGGTACAGCCACCACTCGAGCGCGCTCCAGTGGCTCGTGCGCAGGGCTTCCTCGAAGCCGCTGGTCAGCGTCCCGTCGTAGGCATCGAGCGCCGCCTCGGGGAGATGGCCCGCGACCTCGAGCTCCCGTCCGAAGCGGCCGACGAGCAGGTCCGGGTGCAGTGCACCGAGCGGGCTGAACGACAGCGTTCCCGGCTGCAGCGCGCCCTTGTCGAGCCACCGGGTCAGCACGGCGTCGAGCCCCGCGGCCCGCGCGGCGGGACAGCCGAGCATGCGGAACACGTCGTGGCGGACGGCGCGCGGGTCGGTTTCGGCGAGCACGGTGAAGGCGCGCAGCGTGGCCGCCGACGCGACGCCGAAATCCGGGCAGGCGTCCGCCTGGGCGAGCTCGACGAGGGGGGAGCGGGAGCAGCGCTCGGGTCGCGCGCCCTTGTCGAGCAGCTCCGGCAGCGCCGGCCACAGTCGCGGGTCCCTGGTCGCGATGGCAAGCGGGCAGTCCTGCAGCCCGGTGCTGGCCAGGTCGATCGCGCGGATGCTTCCCGGCACGAACTCGCAGCGCGGGTTGACGGCGCGCTGGACGCTGTTCAGGAGGACGCAGGGGGTGGGGTCGTTCTCGGTCAGCTTGCCGTGGACGTGCTTGGCGATCTCCCACGAGATACTGGTGTCGGTGGCGATCCCTGCCGCTGTGAGCAGCAGGCCGGCCGTCGAGCAGCCGCCGAGCAGGGCCGCTCCGACCAGCGTGGCGGCGAGCAGGCGGACGAGGCGGTGGAGGGGGCTCATGGCGGGGCAGCCGGCGCGCGCAACGCACCGCTCACGGCAGTGCGCACGACGGGGGACGGTCATCTTATCGACGGGCACCCGTAGCCGTCTGTGAACTAACGCCCGAAGCGGCACCGGGGCGTAACACGATGTGCGCGGGCCGCACCTCGGCGCCGGTCTCGATCCCTAAAATCGATCGATGCTCATCAACTGCGTGGCCTACGAGAACGGCCGGAAGCTGGCGGAGTGCCCGGTCGAGGACATCAGCGAGTACCTGGCCCGGCCCGACTGCTTCGTCTGGGTCGCCCTCAAGGACGCCACGCCCGAGGAGCTGGCGACCATGCAGCACGAGTTCGGGCTGCACGAGCTGGCGGTGGAAGACGCGCGGCACGGCCACCAGCGTCCGAAGATCGAGGAGTACGGCGAGACGCTCTTCGCCGTCCTGCACACGGTGGCGCTGGCGGCCGAGGAGATCACGGTCGGCGAGCTCAACATCTTCGTCGGCCCCAACTTCGTGCTGTCGGTGCGCAACGGCATGCTGGAAGGCTTCCTCGGCGTGCGCGCACGCGCCGAGCGGGAGCCGCAGCTGCTGCGGCACGGCTCGGCCTTCGTCTTCTACGCGCTGATGGACGCCGTCGTCGACCGCTACTTCCCCATCATCGACGCCCTCGAGATCGAGCTTGAGGCCATCGAGTCGGGCATCTTCGAGCCCGGGCTCGGCCGCACGAACATCCAGCGTCTCTACGTGCTCAAGCAGAAGATCGGCACCGTCAAGCACGCCGTATCGCCGCTGCTGGAGGGCGTCGCCAGGCTGGTGAGCGGCCGGGTGCCGCAGGTCTGCGCCGGCAATCGCGAGTATTTCCGCGACGTCTTCGATCACCTGACCCGCTGCAACGCCTCGCTGGATGCGTTGCGCGACACGATCGGCACCGCGATCCAGGTCAACCTCTCGATCGTCACGATCGAGGAGTCGGAGATCACCAAGCGCCTCGCGGCGTGGGCCGGGATCTTCGCCGTGGCGACCGCCTTCGCCGGCATCTGGGGCATGAACTTCGAGGCCATGCCCGAGCTGAAGCTGAAGTGGGGCTACCCGGCGGCGCTGGCCATCATCGCCGGCGCCTGCGGTTTCGTCTGGTGGCGCTTCAAGCGGGCCCGCTGGCTCTAGGCACAGCGGGCGACCCGCTCGGCTGCGGCGCGCTCAGCGCGCCGCCGAGGCGACGATCGTCTGCCAGGGGCGCGTCTCGGGCAGCACGTAGATGATGCCGCCGGCCTGCGCGAAGGCCGGCTGGGCCACGCTCCTGAAGAACTCGTGCGGCAGGTTGATGCAGCCGTAGGAGATCCGGTGTTCGGCGGGGATCGGCGAGGCCAGGCGTTCGAGCCGGCGCTCCTCGGCGACGAGGGCGCGCACGCTGTGCATCGAGACGGCGGCGTCGTAGTCGACCCAGATCACCTCCTCGCCGGTCGTGTTCTGGCCCGGCGCGGCGACGAAGCGCCCCGCCGGCGTGGTGCGCTCGTGCGGGCGGACCTGATCGATCGGCCGCGTGCCGATGCCGGGGACCGTGTCGTCGCCGACGGCCAGACCGACGAGCGCCGGCGCCTTGCCGACGAGCCGTCCCTCGGGCCCGAACACGTAAACCGCCGGGTTCGATTTGTCGACGATGGCAAAGGTGCGCTGGCCATGGTCCCGGTTGGCCACGACCCAGTCGGCCAGCTCGCGGACGCTGGCCGGTGCCGCCGTGGCGCCGAAGTCGGCACGGGTGGCGGCGACGGAAACGGGCGAAGCGCCGGCCACCGCCGATTCGCCGCGTCCCGGCGTGCCAGCGTAGAAGCCCAGCGCACCGCAGAGCCCGACCACGCCGACGATGGCGGCCCCACCGGCCAGGCGCTTCCAGAGCGGCGCCGCGGCCGCCGCGTGGGCGGGACGGCCTGCGCGATCGGCGCTCGGCGCGGGCCCGCCTGGAGGAGGGTCGGGCGGCGGTGCGGCGGAGGTGTCGTCCAGGTCGGCCACGGCGTCTCGAAAAGTCCGGAACTCTCCTCGCGTGGCAAACGGCGGGCCTCGACCGCGAGCCCGCCCGCCCTCGGCCACCGGGCTCGCCCTAGACTGGCGCCCGTGTCAGCCGCTCCCGCCGACGTCGCCGCCCGCTTCGACCTCAAGCGCCTGCCCGACGCCTTCTACGACGACCCGTTCCCGACCTACCGGGCCCTGCGCGAGCACGAGCCGGTCAGGCGCATGCCGGACGGCAGCGTCTTCCTCACCCGCTACGCCGACGTCGTCGCCGTCTACAAGGACGTCGCCACCTTCAGCTCCGACAAGCGCGAGGAGTTCTTCCCGAAGTACGGGGCGACGCCGCTGTACGAGCACCACACCACGAGCCTCGTCTTCAACGACCCGCCGCTGCACACGCGGGTGCGCCGCCTGATCGCGGGGGCGCTCACGCCGAAGCACATCGCGGCCATGGAAGCGCGCCTGGTCGAGCGCGTCGACCACCTTCTCGACGCGATGGCCGCGTGCGGGGCCGGCGCCGAGATCGACCTGATCGAGAGCTTCGCCAGCGCCATCCCGGTTGAGGTGATCGGCAACCTGCTCGACGTGCCCGTCGCCGAGCGGGCGCCGCTGCGCGACTGGTCGCTGGCCATCCTCGGCGCGCTCGAGCCGGCGCTGACCCCGGCCCAGCACGACGCCGGCAATGCCGCGGTCACCGCCTTCCTCGCCTACCTCGAGGGGCTCGTCGGGCGCCGCCGCGCTGCGCCCGGCGACCCCGAGCTCGACGTGCTGACCCGCCTCATCGAGGGCGAGGCCGGCGGCGAGAAGCTGTCCGCGCGGGAGCTGCTGCACAACTGCATCTTCCTTCTCAACGCCGGCCACGAGACGACGACCAACCTGATCGGCAACGGCCTCAAGTGCCTGCTCGACGCACCGGCCGAGAAGGAGCGCCTGCGCGACGACCCGGCGCTTCTGCGCACGGCGGTCGAGGAGTTCCTGCGCATAGAGAGCTCGAACCAGCTCGGCAACCGGATCACGACCACGGCCACCGCGATCGGCGGCGTCGCGCTGGCGCCGCGGACGCAGGTGACGCTGTGCATCGGCGCGGCCAACCGCGACCCGGCGCAGTTCCCCGACCCCGACCGGCTCGACATCGGTCGTACGCCGAACCGGCACGTCGCCTTCGGCTCCGGCATCCACCAGTGCGTCGGCATGGGCCTGGCACGCCTCGAAGGGCGGGTCGCGATGCACCGCTTCCTCGAGCGCTTTCCGCGCTACGAGCTCGCGGGAGCAGCGGTGCGGGCCCGGCGGGTGCGCTTTCGCGGCCACGTGCGCCTGCCGTGCCGCCTGTATGGATGACGGGATGACTGCATGAAGCTGAGCGCTGCGAGCGTCGCCCCGGTTCTCGCCGACCGGCGCCATTTCTGGGCCTTCGCCGGCGGCTGCCTGGCGGTGACGCTGGGCGTGGCCCTGCACCTGCCGATGTTCTGGATGGGCAGGGACAACGGCTTCCGGCTCGCCGACATGCCCATCGATGCCGAGATGATCTGGGGCATGGCCCTCATCGTCGCCGGCATCGTCGTGGCCGGCTACGGGCTCCTGCCGAGAAGGCCGGTCGCCGGAGCGGCGGCCGAGCCCGAGCTGACGGTCAGCGCGCCCGAGGACGCGCCGCTCGGCCCGGCGCACTGGCGCCTGATGGTCGTCCTCACGGTCGCCCTGGTCATCGACGTGATGAAGCCGGCCAGCCTCGGTTTCGTCGTTCCCGGCATGCGCACCGAGTACGCGGTCTCGGCCGCGGTGGTCGCCTGGCTCCCGTTCTCGGCCCTGTGCGGCACGGTCGTGGGCTCGGTGCTCTGGGGCTGGCTCGCCGACCTGTACGGACGCCGCGCCTCGATCCTGCTGTCGGCGGTGATCTTCGTCGGCACCTCGATCTGCGGCTCGATGCCGATGCTGGAATGGAACGTCGGCATGTGCTTCCTGATGGGTGCGGCGGCGGGCGGCATGCTGCCGGTCACCTACGCGCTTCTCGCCGAGACGATGCCGTCCAAGCAGCGCGGCTGGGCGCTCGTGCTCGTCGGCGGCCTGGGCGCCGTCGGCGGTTACCTCGCCGCGAGCGCGCTCGCCGCCTGGCTGCTGCCGCACTTCGGCTGGCGCATCCTCTGGTTCCTGAACCTGCCGACCGGTCTGGTCCTCGTCTTCCTCTGCGCCTACATCCCCGAGTCGCCGAAGTTCCTGATGGCCCTCGGCCGGGTCGCCGAAGCGCACGCGGTGCTGCGCAGCTTCGGCTGCACGGTGAGCGAGGGCGCTGCGGTCGCCGTGGAGAAGGCCGGGCCGGCGTTCGGCGCGGCACTCGACCTGGGTCCGCGCACCTGGGCGCTCAGCATCGCCGCCGTCGCCTGGGGCCTGATCAACTTCGGCCTGCTCCTGTGGATGCCGGCGCACCTGGTCGCCAAGGGCTACAGCATGGCCCTGTCGAGCAGCCTGCTCGCCGCCTCGGCGCTGATCGCCGTGCCGACGGTCTTCGTCGCCGCCTGGATCTACAGCGCCTGGAGCAGCAAGGGCGCGCTCGCCGCCTCGATCGCGCTCACCGGCGCCGGCCTGCTCGGCCTCGTCCACCTCGAGTGGGCGTCGCCGGCCGATGCCAGCCCGGTCCTGCCGGTCGCGGTGCTGATCATCGGCGTCAACGGGCTGATCGCGATGCTCCTGCCGTACGCCGCCGAGAGCTACCCGCTGCGCATCCGCGGCCGGGCCACCGGCTGGATCGCCGCGTGCACCAAGGCCGGTGGGCTGGCGGCGCAGTTCCTCAGCCTGCTCGGGCTCGTGCCCGGGCTCGGCTGGGCCGCCGTGCTCGTCCTCGTGCCGATCGTGCTGTCGCTCGGGCTGGTGCTGCGGCACGGTCCGGAGACTCGCGGCACCGACCTGCGCGAGCTGGAAGAGCCTGCCTAGCGCCTAGGTGGCGGCGCGCGCCGGCAGCCGGGCCATGGCCTCGCCGAGGCGGACCGGGCCGCCCGGCGCCCAGGCCGGGTTGAAGGCCAGGTCGCTGCGCGGGAACAGCAGCACCACGGTCGAGCCGAGCATGAAGCGGCCCATCTCCTCGCCCTGCTTCAGGCGGATGCTGCCGTCGCCGTAGTGCCACTCGCGCACGCGCGAGACGCGGGAGGCGTTGACCGGCCCGTGCCACACCGTGGCCATGCTGCCGACGATGGTCGCGCCGACGAGGGTGAGGACGAAGCTGCCCAGGCCGGGCGAGTCGAAGACGCAGACGACGCGCTCGTTGCGGGCGAAGAGCCCGGGGACGCCGCGGGCGGTCACCGGGTTGACCGAGAACAGCGCGCCGGGCACGTGGATCATCCGCGTCAGCGTGCCGTCGCACGGCATGTGGATGCGGTGGTAGTCCTTCGGGCTCAGGTAGAGCGTCGCGAAGCTGCCGTCGTGGAAGCGCTGCGCCAGGTCGACGTCGCCGCCGACCAGCGCCGTGGTCGAGTAGCGGTGGCCCTTGGCCTGGACGATCTGGTCGCGCTCGATGCGACCGAACTGGCTGATCGTCCCGTCGACCGGGCAGATCAGGTCTGCCTCGGCGATCGGCCGCGCCCCCGGCTTGAGCGCGCGCGTGAAGAAGTCGTTGAAGCTGGCGTAGGACGCGATGTCCGAGACCGCCGCCTCGCTCATGTCGACGCCGTACTTGGCCACGAACCAGCGCACCAGCCGCGTCGTCGTCGCGCCGCGCTCGCGCGAGGCGACGCGGCCGGCGAACGCCGTCAGGCCGCGCTTGGGCAACAGGTATTGGGGCAGGACCTTGCGGCGGTCGGACACGTTCGGGTGGCGTCGGCGAAGGGGCGGATTCTATCGGCGGACCGGGTCGCCCGATCCTCGCGCCGCCGCCGCGACGCGCTCTCGTATCCTCGATCGATGCAACTCGACTTCGACGCCCCGCCGGCCGAGGTGGCGCGCGCCCTGATCGGCGCCAGCGTCTTCGTCGACGGGGTCGGCGGCACCATCGTCGAGACCGAAGCCTACGATCAGTCCGACCCGGCGTCGCACAGTTTCGCCGGGCACACCGCACGCAACGCCGCCATGTTCGGCCCGCCTGGCCGCGCCTACGTCTACCGGTCCTACGGGATCCACTGGTGCCTGAACTTCGTCTGCATGCCGGCCGGGCACGGCGCCGGCGTCCTGCTGCGCGCGCTCGAGCCGAGCGCCGGCATCGAGCGCATGCGCGAGCGGCGCGGACCGGTCGCCGATAGCCTGCTCTGCGCCGGGCCGGGGCGGCTCTGCCAGGCGCTCGGCGTGACCCGCGAGCTCGACGGCTGCCGCCTCGATCGCAAGCCGTTCCAAGTCATCGCCTGCGCGGACGCGTCGGTCGAGGTGGTCGAGGGCCCGCGCATCGGCATCAGCAAGTCGCGCGACGTGCCCTGGCGTTTCGCGCTGGCCGGCTCGCGCCACCTCAGCAAGCCGCTGGCCGGCGGCCACCGAGGGTGACAATCCAGGCATGAGGCCGCACCGGTTCGCCGCGATCGCCCTGGCCCTGCTCGCCGGCTGCAGCAGCATGCCGGAGCTCGCCGATCCGGCATCCGACGCGCCCGTGCGGCGCCGGCCGCTCGCGCATCGCCCGGCGAGCGAGTTCGGAACCTACGCCGAGGCGCTGCAGACCTGGCGAACGCCGGCCGACGTGAACGCATGGATCGAGGCGCGATTCGAGTACAGCCTGGCGCGCGCCATGATCCTGTCGGAGACGCAGCGCAGCCGCAGCGGGACGCTGCCGTCCCGCCGGCGGACGCGTTCTACGCCGCGCCGAGCGGGGTCTGCGTCGACCTCGCCCGCTTCGCCGTCGACACCCTGGGGCGCATCGCGCCCGACACGGCGCCGTCGTTCCTGATGATCGAGTTCGCCCCGGTCACCGTCGCCGGCAACACGCTGCGCCGGCACTGGCTGGCGAGCTACCGCCAGGACGGCAAGCGCTGGTTCTTCGCCGACTCGAAGCGGCCGGGGCACATCGCCGGACCCTACGAGACCACCGCCGATTTCATCGCCGACTACGCCGCCTACCGCGGCCGCCCGGTCGTCGCCTTCCGCGAGCTCGCCACGCACGAGCGCCGGCTCCGCACGGCGGCCAGGCGCTAGGCGCGCGAGGAGCAGCCGTGACGATGCCGAACGAGCGCACCGTGACCACGCAGTGCTGCATCGCCGGAGGCGGGCCGGCGGGGATGATGCTCGGCTTCCTGCTCGCCCGTGCCGGTGTCCGGACGGTGGTGCTCGAGAAGCACGGCGACTTCCTGCGCGACTTCCGCGGCGACACCGTCCATCCGTCGACCCTGCGCGTGATCGACGAGCTCGGCCTGCTCGACGCCTTCCTGACTCTGCCGCACCAGAAGCTGCGCCGCATCGGCGGCCTGTTCGGCGACCGGGCGTTGCGGCTCGCCGACTTCAGCGGCCTGCCCGAGCGCTACGCCTTCATCGCCTTCATGCCGCAGTGGGACTTCCTCGACTTCCTTGCCGATGCCGGCCGGCCGCTGCCGCAGCTCACGGTGCGCATGCGCGCCTCGGTCGAGGCGCTGATCGAGGAAGGCGGCCGCGTCGTCGGCGTCCGCGGCAGTGACGACGACGGCCCGTTCGAGGTGCGCGCACCGCTCACCGTCGGCTGCGATGGCCGTCACTCGACCGTGCGCCAGGCCGCCGGGCTGCCGCTGGAAGACGTCGGGGCGCCGATCGACGTGATGTGGTTTCGCGTCGCCCGCGATCCCGACGACTTCGACGACACGCTGGCCCGTATCACGCCCGGTCGGCTCGTCGTGACCATCGACCGCGGCGACTACTGGCAGTGCGCCTTCGTCATCGCCAAGGGCGGCGCCGACGCCCTGCGCGCACGCGGGCTCGACGCCTTCCGCGCCGACGTGGCCCAGGCCGCGCCCATCCTCGCCGCGCACATCGGCGACATCGCCTCTTGGGAGGACGTCAAGCTCCTCTCGGTGCGCGTCGACCGGCTGACGCGCTGGTCGACGCCGGGCCTGCTCTGCATCGGCGACGCCGCCCACGCGATGTCCCCGGTCGGCGGCGTCGGCATCAACCTTGCCATCCAGGACGCCGTGGCGACGGCGAACGCCCTGGCCGTGAAGCTGCGCGACGGCCGCGTCGAGGACGACGACCTGGACCTCGTCCGCCGGCGTCGCCTCTTTCCGACCCGCGCGACCCAGGCCTTGCAGGTGCAGATCCAGAGCAACGTGCTGGCACCGGTCGTCAGCGGCGAGGACGCCGGGCTCGAGGTGCCGATCCCGCTGCGCGTGCTGACCGCGCTGCCGGCCCTGCAGCGGCTCTTCGCGCGCGTGCTCGGGCTCGGCTTCCGGTCGGAGCACGTCGACTCGCCGGAGGAAACGACGAGATGAAGCTTCACGTCGGTTGCGAGATCACGGTGCGCACGCCGTCGCAGTGCCCCATCGTGGCGATGCTGCGCCCGCGCAGCGGCCTGGCGCAGTGGCTATCGAGCGAGACCTACATCTTCGACCCCTGGCTGCCGACGACCGAGCATGTCGACCCCTTCGGCAATCTTTGCCAGCGCATGGTCGTTCCCGCCGGCGACACGCGGATCCGGGTCGAAGCGACGGTGGAGACCGAAGCCGAGCTCGCAGTGGCGCCGCAGGCCGGCTGGATCCCGGTGCAACAGCTGCCCGACGACACCCTGCAGTACCTCCTGCCGAGCCGCTACTGTCCGTCCGACACGCTCGAATCGGAGGCCTGGGCGATCGTCGGCAACGCGACGCCAGGCTACGACCAGGTCGAGGCGATCCGGGCCTGGATCAAGGCCAACGTCGAGTACCGCTACGGCGTTAGCGACTCCAGCACCGATGCCGCCGACACGCTGGCCGGCCGGTCCGGCGTCTGCCGCGACTTCGCCCACGTCGGCATCGCGCTGGTGCGCAGCCTCAAGATCCCGGCCCGGATGGTCGTGGGCTACCTGCTCGGGCTCGAGCCGATGGACCTGCACGCCTGGTTCGAGGCGTGGGTCGGCGGGCGCTGGTACACCTTCGATGCGACCCAGGCCGAGCCGCGCGGCGGCCGCGTCGTCCTCGCCTACGGGCGCGACGCCGCCGACGTGGCGTTCATCTCGAACTACGGCGCGCTCGAGACGGTGCAGATGCGCGTCTGGGCCGACCTGGCGCTGCCCCCCTGAGCCGGGCGCGCGCAGCCGCGCGCGACGCTCAGCGGGCGCGCCAGTAGCGCCGGTGCAGGGCGGCGATCGGCTCGGCGAGCTCGCGCACCGGGCCGATCACGCGGACGTCCTTCTGGCCGCGCGCGAACACGTGCCGGCAGGGCAGGTCGAGGGTCGGGTTCTCGGCATGGTTGCCGGTGAGCGAGAGCAGCGTCTTCTCCTCGATGCCGAAGACGGTGCGGCCGATGTGCGCCCAGTACTGCGTGCCGGCGCACATGGCGCAGGGCTCGACCGTCGTCACCAGAGTGCAGGCCCACAGCTGCGCCGGCGGAAAGCGCTCGGCGGCGCGCCGTGCCAGCACCGCCTCGGCATGGTTGACGCTGTCGACGTTGCCCTGCTCGAGCAGCACCGTTTCGTGGTCGGCGGCCATGAGCAGCGCGCCGAACGGGTGGTGCCCGGCCTGCATGGCCCGGCCGGCCAGGGCCTGGGCTCGCTCGAGCATCGCCAGCACCTGGGCCGGCGTCGGCTCGACGCGGTCGGCGCTGGCCGGTGGGGAAGAAGGGGGCGTCGTCAAGGTCGTGGTCATGCGGTGGAGCTGCGGTGCGCCCAGCCGGTGGTGCGGCGCTCGATCACCGCGAACAGCTCGTACATGACCATCGCCATGACGCCGATGACCACCAGCCCGGCGAACGCCAGGCCCATCTGCATCGACGAGCCGGCGGCCATCAGCAGGTAGCCGATGCCTTCGTTGGCTGCGCTCATCTCGGAGACGGTGGTGCCGACGAAGGCGAGCGTGATCGCGACCTTGAGCGAGGCGTAGAAGTAGGGCATCGAGCGCGGCAGGCCGACCTTGACGAGCACGTCCCAGCGCTTGGCGCCGAGCACGCGCAGCACGTCCTCGAGCTCGGGCTCGAGCGTGGCCAGGCCGGTCGCGATGTTGACGGTGATCGGGAAGAACGAGATCAGGAACGCAGTGAGCACCGCGGGCCCGACGCCGATGCCGAACCAGACCACGAGGATCGGCACGAAGGCCGCCTTCGGGATCGCGTTGAAGCCGGTCATCAGCGGGTACATCGCCGCATAGGCCATGCGCGAGCTGCCGATCAGGAAGCCCAGCATCGTGCCGACGACGATCGACAGGCCGAAGCCGACCATCGTCACCCAGAACGTCCGCCACGCGTGCATGGCGATGACGCCGCGGAACTCCCACAGCTGCTGGACGATGCGCGACGGGCTCGGGAAGATGAATTCCGAGACGGAGAAGCCGCGGCAGATCGCCTCCCACAGCACCAGCACGATCGCCAGCAGCAGCCAGGGCGCCCAGCGCTCGCGCCTTGCCCGCGCCGAGGCCGCCGTCATGGCGCGGCGACCGGAAGCACGGGCTTCCTGATCGCGCCGATGTGCTCGCGCAGCTCGTGGACGATGTCGGTGAATTCCTTGGTGTAGGTCAGCTCGAGCTCGCGCGGCCGCGGCAGCTCGATCTCGCGGCGGGCGACGATGCGGCCCGGGCTGCGGCTCATGACGTAGACGGTGTCGGCGAGGAAGGTCGCCTCGCGCAGGTCGTGCGTGACGAGGATGACGTTGAACCTGGCCGTGGCCTGCAGGTCGCGCAGGATGCACCAGAGGTCCTCGCGGGTGAACGCGTCGAGGGCGCCGAAGGGCTCGTCGAGGAGCAGCATCTTCGGCTCGTGGATGAGGGCGCGGCAGATCGACGCGCGCTGCTGCATGCCGCCGGAGAGCTCCCACGGGAACTTGTCCTCGTAGCCCCCCAGGCCCACGCTCTGCAGCAGGCGGCGCGCCTTCTCGACGTAGTCGGCGCGGCGCTGCTTGAACAGCGAGCGATGCGGCTCGACGATCTCGAGCGGCAGCAGCACGTTGTCCAGCGTCGTCCGCCACGGCAGCAGCGAGGAGGACTGGAATGCCATGCCGGTGATCTTGAGCGGGCCGGCGACCGGCTGGCCGTCGATGCGGATGCTGCCTTTCGACGCCATCTTCAGGCCCGTCGCCAGCTTCATGAAGGTCGACTTGCCGCAGCCCGAGGGGCCGACGATGGCGATGAACTCGCCGACCCCGACCTGCAGCGTGATGTCCTCGACGGCGTACCGCCCGGCGGCGAGCAGCTCGTCGTTGTAGGCCAGCCAGGCGCCGTCGAAGTCGACGAAGGCCGTCACTTCTTCATCGTGGCGAAGATGTTGCGCTCGCCCGCCGCGGGCAGGAAGTTGCCGTTCCAGACCGCCTCGGGCTTGATCCGATCCTTGGTCGCGAACGCGTCCGAGACCTGGCTGCTCATCAGGCTGAGACGCGGCGCGCTGATCGCTCCGAACCCTTCGGCGCGGGCGTCGGCGGTCAGCACGGTGGCGTCGAGGGCGAGCTTCAGGCGACGCAGCTCGAGCTCCTCGTTAATGATCCCGTCGCGCTGCTTGAGGATCGCGATTGCGCCCTTCGGGTCGGCGATCACGTCCTTCGTGCCCTTGGTGAAGGCGCGCAGGAAGGCCTTCACCGCCTCGGGGTTCTTCTTGAGGAACTCCTCGCCGACGATGATGGCGTTGCCGTACAGCTTCACGCCGTGGTCGGGGTAGGGAAGCACGACGACCTCGTCGGCCTTGACGCCGCGCGCCTCGATGTTGAGCAGCGAGGTGAAGGAAAAGCCCGTGATCGCGTCGACGTCGCCGCGCACCAGCATCGTCTCGCGCAGCGTCGGGTCCATCGCGGTCCAGTTGACGGCGCCGATCGAATTGGCCTTGGCGAAGATCGGCCAGGACTTGCGGCCGGCGTCGAAGACGGGGGCGCCGAGCTTCTTGCCGTTGAGGTCGGCAGGCGTCCGGATGCCCGACTTCTTGAGCGCCAGCACCGCCGCCGGCGTGTTGTTGTAGACCATCATCACCGCGATCGGCTTGCTCGGCGCCGTCGGGTTGTTGGCCTGGAACTCCATCAGCGCGGCCATGTCGGCGAAGCCCATGTCGTAGGCGCCCGAGGCGACGCGGGTCACCGTGCCGCCCGAGCCGTTGCCGGCGTCGACCGTCACGTTCAGCTTCTCGGCCTTGAAGTAGCCCTTGCTGACAGGCACGAGGAACAGCGCGCCCGGGCCCTCGAAGCGCCAGTCGAGCTGGAACTTGATCGGCGTCTCCTGCGCGTGGGCGGGCAGCGCGAACGCTCCGGCGAGGAGGGCAAGCGAGCCGAGCAGGGCGCGGCGGGGCAGGTTCAGGGGCATCGGGGACTCCGGGAAAAAACGAGGGAACCGCGGCAGCGGTGCATCGCGGGAGGGAATGCAAATTCTGTGCGCGAGTCGTGGCGTTTGTGCACCAAGATGAACCCGAAGTCCGCCGCTCAGGCGACCGGCTTTGGCGCAAGGAGGTCGAAAAGGGTGCGCGCCACCACTTTCGTCGCCCGGCGCAGGTCCTCGAGGACGAGATGCTCGTCGGCCCGCTTGGCGTTGGATTCGAGTACGGTACGCGGCCCGGCCCCGTAGATCGCGGCCGGCACGCCGGCTTCGCCGTACAGCCGCACGTCGGTGTAGAGCGGCGTCCCGGAGACGGGGACGGGCTCGCCCAGCACCGCCTCGCCGTGCCGCTGCAAGGCCGCCACCAGGGCGGCGTTGCCGGGCAGCGGCTGCAGCGCCCGGGCCAGCAGGATGCGCCGGACGACGACGCGGATTCCCGGCAGGCCGGCGGCGGTGCTGGCGATGAGCTCGCGCAGGGAAGCCTCGACCTCGGTCGGGTCCTCTTCCGGGATCATGCGCCGGTCGAGCTTGAAGACGACCTTGCCGGGGACGACGTTGGTGTTGGTGCCGCCCTCGATGCGGCCGACATTGAGGTACGGGTGGGTGATGCCCTCGACCCGCGAGCGGATGCCGCGATAGACATCGTTCTGCGCGTAGAGCGCGCTCAGGATCGCGACCGCGCCGTGAAGCGCGTCGACGCCGGTCGACGGGATCGCCGCGTGCGCCATCTTCCCGTGCACCGTCACCTCGAGCTGCAGGCAGCCGTTGTGCGCCGTGATCACCTGGTAGGAAAAGCCGGCGGCGATGACCAGGTCGGGCCGGGTCAGCCCATGCTTCAGGAGCCAGCCGGGCCCCAGCTCGCCGCCGAACTCCTCGTCGTAGGTGAAGTGCAGCTCGACGCCGCCGGCGAGCGGCGCGCCGAGCGACTCGAGGGCGCGCACGGCGAAGGCGTAGGTCGCGAAGTCGCTCTTGCTGACGGCGGCGGCGCGGCCGTACAGCCGGCCATCCACGAGGACGCCGCCGTACGGGTCGTGCGACCAGCCTTCGCCGGGCGGCACGACGTCGCCGTGCGCGTTGAGGGCGATGGTCGGCCCGGTCGCGTCGGCGGTGCCGTAGCGGCGGCGAACGATCAGGTTGGTGATGGAGGCGAGCCCCTGCGCCTCGACCTCGTGCTTCGGGACCGGGTGGGCCTCGACCGCGAAGTCGAAGGCGCGCAGCAGCTCCGCCGTGTGTTCGGCGTGCGCCGCGTTGTTCCCGGGCGGGGTGTCGGTCGGCACGCGCACGAGGGCCTGCAGGAAGCGCACCTCCTCGTCGAAGTGGGCATCGATCCAGGCGTCAAGCCGGTCATATGCGGCGCTGACGTCGCTCATGGCCGGGCCTCGCTCGCGAGCTGCTCGAGCACGTGGGCGAAGGCCTCGATCGCCAGCTGCATGTCGTCGGCCGTCGTCGACTCGAGCGGGTTGTGGCTGATGCCGGCGTTCTCGCCGCGCACGAAGAGCATCGCCTGCGGCATCGCGTCGCCCAGCTTCATCGCGTCGTGGCCGGCGCCGCTCGGCATCCGGTGCACCGGCAGGCCGGCGGCCTCGACGGCGCGCTCCCAGCGCGCCTGCCACTCGGGCGCCGAGGGCGATGCCGCGACGCGCATCGTCTCCTCGACCGAGGCGCTGACGCCGCGGCGGCGGCAGATTGCCTGCAGCTCGGCCAGGACGTCGGCGGTGCAGGCGTCGCGCACCGCGTCGGTGGTGGCGCGGATGTCGAGGCTGAAGCGGCAGCGGCCGGGGACGACGTTGATCGAGCCGCCGGGCACGTCGAGCATGCCCATCGTGCCGACCAGGTTCGGCGCTGCCGCGGCACGCTGCTCGAGAAAGAGCGCGAGCTCGGCCACGGCGACGGCGGCGTCGCGGCGGCTCGCCATCGGCGTCGTGCCGGCGTGGCTGGCCATGCCGCGCACCTCGCCCGAGGAACGGACGCTGCCGTTGATCGAGGTGACGACGCCGAGCGGCAGGCCCTTCTCGTTCAGCACCGGCCCCTGCTCGATGTGCACCTCGACGAAGCCCAGGTAGCGCGCCGGGTCGCGGCGCAGCGACGCGATCGCTTCCATCGTCGCCGGCAAGCCGGCCGCGCGCATCGCCTCGCGCATGCTGACGCCGTCGGCATCGCGCTGGTCGAGCCAGGCCGGGTCGAACTGGCCGACGAGCGCGCCCGAGGCGAGAAAGGCCGCCTTGAAGCGCTGCCCTTCCTCCTCGGCGAAGGCGACCAGCTCGATCGCGAAGGGCAGCCGCCGGCCGGCCCGGTGCAGCTCGCGCACGCAGACCATCGGCACCAGGATGCCGAGCCGGCCGTCGTACCGGCCGGCGTTGCGCACGGTGTCGAAATGGGAGCCGGTGAGCAGGGCCTTCGCGTCGTCGCGCGCTGCGCGGTAGACGCCGACCACGTTGCCGACCGCGTCGGTCGAGACCTCGTCGAAGCCGCAGGCGCGCATCCACTCGGTCAGCTGCGCGGCGCAGGCCCGGTGCGCCTCGGTCAGGTAGGTGACGGTGAGCTGCTCCTGCTCGCGGTAGCCGGGGTCGGAGTGCTCTGCGAGCCGCTCGGCCCAGTCCCAGACCTGGTGGCCCAGCACCGGCTCGTGGCCGAAGCGGTCGTCCAGGCGCAGCTCGGCGACGCGGTGCACGTTGCGCAGCGCCTCCTCGAACTCGAAGTCCGGGTGGTTCTCGAGTCGACGCTCGAAGGTCGCCATGATCTGCGCCTTGTCGAGCCCCGTGCCGCGCGGGCCGCGCACGGCCAGCATGAAGGGAAAGCCGAACTTGTCGTTGTAGGCGCGGTTGAGGCGCTGCAGGGTCTCGAACTCGTCGGGCGTGCACTGCGACAGGCCGGCCTTGCCTTGCTCGTGCGCCGACTCGCGCGTCAATGTCCTGGCCACCATCGCCTTGCCGGCGAGCTCGGGGTGCTGGCGCAGCAGGGCCAGCCGCTCCTCTCGGGTGGCCTCGGCGACGGTCGCCGCCAGCGCCCGCTTCAGGGCCGCGAGGCTGGCGAACGGGCGCCGCGCCCAGGCTCGCTCGGCCACCCACGGCGAGTGCTCGTAGGTGCCGCGCAGCAACTCGACGAACTCGGCCTGCGCGGCGGAGCCGAGCCGGCCGAGGCTGAGCCGCTCCGGCGGGCTCGATGGGGATGCGTCCAGCGTCGCCATGGGCTCAGAGCGTGACGCGCACGGTCCTGACGACCGGCGCGAGCGCGTTGACCTGGTTGCGGACGAAGCCGGTGAAGTCGGCCGGCGTGCCCGGC
Source organism: Rhizobacter sp. (assembly GCF_031412495.1). Taxonomy (GTDB): domain Bacteria; phylum Pseudomonadota; class Gammaproteobacteria; order Burkholderiales; family Burkholderiaceae_C; genus Schlegelella_A. The sequence goes on from NZ_JANODC010000196.1 coordinate 22,951, forward strand.
GTCGTGGTGACGCCGAGCTCGAGCAGGCGCTTCCTGATCTCCGGCTGGGCCAGCACCTCGTTGGTGGCGGCGTTCAGGCGCGTGACCAGATCGCCCGGCATCTTCGCCGGGCCGGACAGGCCGAAGAAGTTGTCGAGGACCAGCTTGCCGTGGCCGAACTCGCCCACGGTCGGCACGTCGGGCGCCAGCGGCGAGCGCTGCGCCGACGTCACCGCGAGGGGCCGGATCTGCCCCGTCTTGAAGAAAGGCACGAAGGCGGTGATGACATCGATGCCGACCGGGATCACGCCGGAGATCAGGTCGGTGGTCATGGGCGCGCCGCCGCGGTACGGCACGTGCGTCATCCTGATGCCCATGGCCCGGTTCATGAGCTCGCCGTAGATGTGGCCGATCGATGCCGGCCCGCCCGATCCGTACTGCATGGCCCCGCTCTTCTTGGCCGCGTTCTCTAGGTCGATGATGGTGTTGATGCCGGCGGCCGGGTTAGCCATCACCACGCACGGCGCCGAGCCGATGGAGGCGATGTGGGTGAAGTCGTTGATCGGGTCGTACGGTTGCTTCTCGAGCGCGAACGGCCCGATCGAGACCGGCGTCGAGTTCGACAGCATCAGGGTGTAGCCGTCGGGCGGCGACTGCGCGACGTTGCTGCCGCCGACGCTGCCGCCGGCGCCGGGCCGGTTGTCGACGATCACCGCCTGACCCAGCTTCCTGGCGAGCTGCTCGCCGATCACGCGCGCGACGATGTCGCTGGCGCCGCCGGCGGCGAAGGTCACGACGATGCGGATCGGTTTGTCGGGCCAGGCGCCCCATGCGGGGAAGGCGAGGGCGGCGGCGCCCGCGGCGCCGAGGCGAAGGCAGTGGCGGCGGTCGGGTTGGAAGGCCATGGTCGTTCCTTTCGATGCGGGACCGGCGCTACGCAACTCCCGAGCCACCCGCCGCGTCGTGCGGGTGGGTGGCCCGCCAGTGGCGGGCGATGTCGATGCGCCGCGCGATCCACACGCCCTCGTGCGACTGCACGTGGTCGAGGAAGCGGCGCAGCGAGCCGATGCGGCCGGGCTTGCCGAGCAGCCGGCAGTGCATCCCGACGGACATCATTTTCGGCCGGTCGAGGCCGGCCGGGTCGCCCTCCGCGTAGAGCGCGTCGAAGCTGTCGCGCAGGTAGCCGAAGAAGTGCTCGCCGGTGTTGAAGCCCTGCGCCTGGACGAAGCGCATGTCGTTGGTGTCGAGCGAGTAGGGCACGACCAGGTGCGGGACGCTCGAGCCGTCGGCCTTCGTCACCGAGGTCCAGAAGGGCAGGTCGTCGCCGTAGTAGTCGCTGTCGTACGCGTAGCCGCCGTGCTCGACGACGAGCCGGCGCGTGTTCGGGCTGTCGCGTCCGGTGTACCAGCCGAGCGGCCACTGCCCGCCCGTGAGCCGGTGCAGGAGCCGTGTCGCTTCGGCCATGTGCTCGCGCTCGATTGCTTCCGGGAGGTTCTGGTAGTGGATCCAGCGCAGGCCGTGGCTGGCGATCTCGTGACCGCGGCTCATAAACTCGGCGACCAGGGCCGGGTAGCGCTCGAGCGCCATGCCGACGCCGAAGACCGTCAACGGAAGCTGGCGCGCGTCGAACTCGCGCAGGATGCGCCAGACGCCGGCGCGCGAGCCGTACTCGTACATCGACTCCATCGACAGGTGCCGGCTGTCGTAGGCCTGCGCCCCGACGATCTCGGAGAGGAAGGTCTCTGACGCGGCGTCGCCGTGCAGCACGCTGTTCTCCGCGCCTTCCTCGTAGTTGAGGACGAACTGCACGGCGATCCGCGCACCGCCCGGCCAGCGTGCATGCGGCGGGTCGGCGCCGTGGCCGATCAGGTCGCGCGGATAGTCCATGGCGCCGGCTTATACACTTTTGGCCGCGGCTACCACCGTCGGACGCCGGGGAATCGAATGGGAAGACTGACCACGCACGTGCTCGACACGGCCCACGGCTGCCCCGCGGCCGGGATGCACGTCACCCTCTTCCGCATCGAGGACGGCGTCGCGCGCAAGCTCAAGTGGGCCGGGCTCGACGGCGACGGCCGCTTCCCCGGCCCGCTGCTCGAGGGCGACGAGTTCCAGGCCGGGCGCTACCGGCTGGTGTTCGAGGTGGCGGCGTATTTCCACGAGCGCGGCGCCGCGCTCGCCGAGCCGCCGTTCCTCGAGACCGTGCCGATCGACTTCGGCATCGCCTCGCCCGGCGAGCATTACCACGTGCCCCTGCTCGTCAGCCCGTGGTCGTACTCGACCTACCGCGGCAGCTGAGCGCGTCGCACCGACTGCTTCGCCTCGGCACGGCCGGATGGACTCCTACCTCCTCGAGGGCGCCAGCCTGCTGCTGCGCTGGGCCCACGTCGTCACCGGCATCGCCTGGATCGGCGCCTCGTTCTACTTCGTCGGCCTCGACAACAGCCTGACGCCGCCGAAGGACGACGCCGACCGCGGCAAGGGCGTCGGCGGCGAGCTCTGGGCGGTGCACGGCGGCGGCTTCTACCACCAGCAGAAGTACCCGGTCTCGCCGGCGCGCCTGCCCGAGCACCTGCACTGGTCGATGTGGGAAAGCTACTCGACATGGCTGACCGGCTTCGCCCTGTTCGCCGTGCTCTACCTGTTCAACGCCAGCACCTTCCTCATCGACAAGGCGGTCTTCGACTGGTCGCCCGCCGCGGCGATCTCCACCGCGCTCGCCTTCTTCGTCGCCTTCTGGCTGCTCTACGACGGCATCTGCCGCGCCTTCGGCAGCGGCCGCCGCGGCGACCTCGTGGTCGGGGCGCTGGTCTTCCTGCTGATCGTCTTCGCGTCGTGGCTGTCGTGCCGGCTCTTCGCCGGACGCGCCGCCTTCCTGCTCGTCGGCGCCATGATGGCGACGACGATGAGCGCGAACGTGCTGGTCTGGATCATTCCGGGCCAGCGCAAGGTGGTCGTCTCGCTGCGCGCCGGCACCCCGGTCGACCCGGTGCACGGCCAGCGCGGCAAGCAGCGCAGCGTGCACAACACCTACTTCACGCTGCCCGTCGTCTTCACGATGATCAGCAACCACTACGGCTTCGTCTACGGCGCCAAGCACAACTGGATCGTCCTCGTCGTCCTCATGCTGGCCGGGGCGTTGATCCGCGTGTCCTTCGTGCTCCGCCACAAGGCGCTCGCCGAAGGGCGGCCCGTGCCCTGGCGCTACGCCGCCGCGGGAACGCTCGCGATCGTCGCGCTGTTCGCGGCCCTGATGCCGTCGCCGCCGCCGGCCGGCGCATCGGCACTGCCGGCGCCGAGCTTCGCCGAGGTGCAGGCCATCGTCGAGCAGCGCTGCCTGCTCTGCCACAACGCCCAGGTGCCGAGCAAGAACGTCCGCCTCGATTCGCCGCAGGCCATCGTCGCGCAGGCGCAGGCGGTGCACCAGCAGACGGTCGTCCTGAAGGCGATGCCGATGAACAACGCGACCCAGATGACGGACGCCGAGCGGGCCGCGGTCGGCCGCTGGTTCCAGGGCGGCGCCTCCGCTCGCTGATCGTTTCGGGGGTCGCCTGCGGCGGCGGCCGTGATTTCCGCCCGCTTGTCCCTCGGCCCTGGCCGACCGCAGCCGGTTCGCCTGCCTACCATCCTCCGGTGTCGGTCATCACCCCCACGGACCCCGTTGCCGCCGCCCGCGAAGCGCTGCGGGCGGGCGACGTCGACGGCGCGCGTTCGCTGCTCGAGGGCTGCCTCGCCCAGCCCGGACTGGACCCGACCGGGCAGCATGCCGAAGCAAGCATCGAGCTGGGCGACGCGCTCGAGCAGGCGGGCGACTATGCCGAGGCCATGGCCCGCTTCGTCCACGGCCACGACATCGCCGTCCGGCACGACCATCCCGCGCTGAAGGCCCGCGCGCTGCGCGGCATGGCCAAGGTGGACCATGCCATGGGCGACCTGCAGCATGCGCTCGGACGGCTCAACGAAGCGGTCTCGCTGGTCGGGGTGTTGCATGACGGCCGGCTCGAGGGCGAGCTGCTGCACCAGCTCGGCATGACGCACAGCCGCCTCGAGAACTTCGCCGCCGCGGAGTCGTGCTTCCTGCGCGCGCTCCTCTGCCGGCGCGAGGCTGGCGACGACGGCGTCGGCGTCGCGGTGACCCTCAACAGCCTCGGCGTCCTCTACATGGCGCGAGGCAACGCCTCGGGCGAAGGCGGCCCGACCGGGCACGACGACCTGGAGCGGGCGCGCAGCTACTTCGGACAGGCCCTCGGTGCCGCCCGCGAGAGCGGCGACGGCCAGCTCGAGGCGCGGGCGCTCGGCAACCTCGGCACCGTCGCCGGCTCGCTCGGCAACCTGCCGCTGGCGCTGGACCTCTTCGAACGCGAGCTGTCGGTGCTGCGGGCGATGAACGATCGCCGCCACATGGCCCGCGCGCTCACCCACCTGGCCGAGGCGCATCGGCGCTCCGGCGCGCCCGAAGCGGCCCTCCCGCCCCTGTTCGAGGCGCTCGAGATCGCGGGCGAGACCGACGCGGCGCCGCAGGCCCGCGCCGCCCACGCCGAGCTGTCGCTGGTGCGCGAGGGCCTCGGCGACTTCGAGTCGGCGCTGGCGCACTTCAAGGCATTCCACCGGCTCGACCAGCAGATCCGCAGCGCCCAGTCGGAGCGCCGGGCCAACCTGGTCAGCGCGCGCAACGCGGTCGACCAGATCCGGCGCGAGGCCGAGGCCTACCGGGCCGAGCGCGACCGCCTGCGCGATGCCAACCAGGTGCTCGCCGCGCAGGCGCTGACCGATGCCCTCACCGGGCTCGGCAACCGGCGCAGCTTCGACCGCACCGTCACCCGGGCGATGCACCGCGGCACCTTCGACGGAGCCCTGGCGGCGATGGACGTCGACCGCTTCAAGCAGGTCAACGACGCGTTCTCGCACCTGACCGGCGACGAGGTCCTGCGCCGCATCGGCGTCCTCGTCCAGACCGTCGTCCGCCCGAGCGACCAGGCGTTCCGCGTCGGCGGCGAGGAGTTCCTCTTCCTGCTGCCCGGTGCCTCGGGGGACCTCGCCGTCGGCATCTGCGAGCGCATCCGCCGCGCCATCGAGGAGCACCCGTGGGAAGACGTCGCTCCCGGCTTGCGTGTGACCGCCTCGTTCGGGGTCGCCGCGGCCACCCCGCGCGACAGCGTCACCTCGCTCGTCGGTCGCGCCGACACAGCCCTCTACGCGGCCAAGAAGGCGGGCCGCAACCGGGTCGTCGGTGCGGCCGCGGACGGTCCGTAGGGATCTGGCGGCACCCCACAGGCACGGGCCCGCCCGGCGTTCCCGCTCAGCGCGGCTTGTCGAGCTGCCAGCGCAGGTGGCTGCGCACGGTCGGCCACTCGCTCTGGACGATGCTGTAGGCGCAGGTGTCGCGCAGCGACCCGTCGGCGCTGCGCTGGTGGTTGCGCAGGATGCCGTCGAGCTTCGCGCCGAGACGCTCGATCGCGCGCCGGCTCTGCTGGTTGAAGAAGTGGGTGCGGAACTCGACGGCGATGCAGCCGAGCGCCTCGAAGGCATGGCCGAGCAGCAGCAGCTTGCACTCGGTGTTGAAGGCGCTGCGCTGCATGCGCGTGGCCGTCCAGGTCGAGCCGATCTCGACCCGCCGGTGCACCGCGTCGACGTTCATGTAGGTCGTCATGCCGACGATCCGGCCGGCCGAGTCGAAGGTCGTGAACGGCAGCATCGAGCCGCGCGCCTGCAGGTCGAGGCGGCGGTCGATCTCGGCCCGCATCGTCTCGGGGCCCGGCACCGCCGTGTACCAGAGCTTCCAGAGCTCGCCGTCGCTCGCCGCCTCGACGAGCCCGTCGTGGTGCGCGGCGGCGAGCGGCTCGAGCGCGCAATGCGCGGCCGCGAGGCGAACCGGCGCCAGCCAGCTGCCGCCGCTCATCGGTTGTGCCGCTGCATGAAGACGAGCTTCTCGAACAGCGACACGTCCTGCTCGTTCTTGAGGAGGGCGCCGACCAGCGGCGGCACGGTGACCTTGTCGTCCTTGCTCTGCAGCACCTCGACCGGGATGTCCTCGGCGACGAGCAGCTTCAGCCAGTCGAGCAGCTCCGACGTGCTGGGCTTCTTCTTCAGGCCGGGCAGGTTGCGGACCTCGTAGAAGTTCTTCAGCGCCGCGCCGAGCAGCTCCTTCTTCAGGTTCGGGAAGTGCACCCCGACGATCCGCTGCATGGTCTCGGCGTCGGGGAACTTGATGTAGTGGAAGAAGCAGCGGCGCAGGAAGGCGTCGGGCAGCTCCTTCTCGTTGTTCGAGGTGATGAAGACCAGCGGCCGGTGCTTCGCCTTGATGAGCTCACGCGTCTCGTAGACGTAGAACTCCATGCGGTCGATCTCGCGCAGGAGGTCGTTCGGGAACTCGATGTCGGCCTTGTCGATCTCGTCGATCAGCAGGACCACCGGCTCCTCGGCGGTGAAGGCCTGCCAGAGCACGCCGCGGACGATGTAGTTGTGGATGTTCTTGACGCGTTCGCCGCCGTCGATGTCGGCGAGCTGGCTGTCGCGCAGGCGGCTGACGGCGTCGTACTCGTACAGGCCCTGCTGCGCCTTGGTCGTCGACTTGATGTGCCACTGCATGAGCGGCATGCCGAGCGCGCCGGCCACTTCCTCGGCGAGCATCGTCTTGCCGGTGCCCGGCTCGCCCTTGACGAGGAGCGGCCGCCGGAGCGTCGCCGCGGCGTTGACCGCGAGCATCAGGTCGGGCGTGGCGACGTAGCTTTCGGAGCCTTTGAACTTCATGAAGCGAGGGGGCGGGCGAGGGTGGTTTCAGTATAGGGGCCCCCTATAATTCGCGGTTTGCACTCGACACAGCATCGACGCATCGCCGCCATGAAGAAGCCGCTCCCCCTGCCGACATCGAAGGCCTTTTCGCAGGTGCTCGCTTCGACGGCCTGCCGGCTCGCGCTGGCGGTCGGCCTGGCCTTCGCCGGCGCCGCGAGCGGGCAGGGCGCGGCCGCCGTGCCGGGCCAGGGCGCGC
>NZ_JANODC010000197.1:0-6360 GCF_031412495.1 Rhizobacter sp.
CCGGCCGGGCTGGCACGGCCGAGCGAGGCCGCGCCCGCCCGGCCCGCGTTCGAGCTGCCGATGCCTGCCGGTCTGCACGCCGCGCCGCTCGCCGGGCCGGCCGCGGCCGGCGAAGCGGCACCGTCCGGCGCAACCACAGCAACCCCCCTCACGTTGCCCACCCCCGTCGATTCGCCCGCCTTCGCGAGCGCGCTCGGCGTGCACGTGAGCCTGCTCGCCCGCGGCGGCGTGCACGAAGCCGAGTTGCACCTCAACCCGGCCGAGATGGGACCGGTGTCGATCCGGATCCAGCTCGACGGCACCGACGCCCAGGTGCAGTTCGGCGCCGACCTTGCCCAGACGCGGCAGGCGATCGAAGCCGGCCTGCCCGAGCTGGCCAGCGCCCTGCGCGAGGCCGGCTTCACGCTCTCGGGCGGGGGCGTCTCGCAGCACGCGGGCCAGCACGACCGCGGCGACGCGGGGGCACCGCCGCCGGGCGTCGCATCCGCCGACGGCGCAGAAGCGCAAGACGGCGGGCAGATCGCCCGCTCCGCCCGACGCGTCGCCGCCGGCGGAGTCGACGTCTACGCCTAGAGCCAGGCGAGCTCGCCGGGGCGGCGCGACTGGCTGCGAAAAGCACCGCTTATCGCGCCTTGCCCGCGGCCCTCGCTTTTCATAATTTCCTTCATGCCAGCCGTCCTGCGCAGCCCGCGCCGGGCGTCTGGCGCCGGCCGCCGTGCCGGGCCCGGGCCCTGAAGGAGCTTCGATGTCTGCTGTGATCGCCGACCCCGCCGCCGGCGCCGCCCCTGCCGGGCGGGGGAAGAAAAAGCTCCTCGTCATCGGCGCAGCGATCCTGGTCCTCGTCCTGCTGGTCGGCGCCAGTGCCGTCTTCTTCCTCAAGCAGCGCGCGGCGCGAGCCGCGGCCGGCGCGGGCGACGAGGACACGGCCCTCGCCGACACCAGCGCGAGCCGGATCGACCCGAAGAACGCGCCCGTCTACCTGCCCCTCGATCCCTTCGTCGTCAACCTGGCCGACCGCGACGTCGACCGCTTCGCGCAGATCGGCATCACCTTCGAGCTCGACAACGGCGCCGCCGGCGAGCAGATCAAGGCCTACATGCCCTCGGTCCGCAACGCCATCCTGATGGTGCTGGCCAACAAGACCTCGCGCGAGCTGCTCGACCGCGCCGGCAAGGAGCAGCTCGCGCAGGAGATCATGCGCGAGGCCGTCCGGCCGATGGGGATCGAAGCGGCCGTGCCGGAGCCGGTGAGCACGATGCCGGGTCCGGTTGCCGTGGCCGAGGCCGCAGCGAGCAGCGCCGCATCGGCAGCCGCCTCCGCCGCGGCCAGCGCCGTGCCTGCAGCGGCCAGCGCCGACGACCTGGCCGCCCAGCCCAAGCCGCAGCCGCGCCCGCGCCGCCCGGCGCAGCGCAATCCCATCCAGCACGTTCATTTCTCGAGCTTCATCATCCAATGACGCCCCCACGCTCACTTCGTTCGCTGCCACCCGAGGGGGCGGCCGCGCCCTTGGCGACGACCCGGCGGGCGCTGCGATGAACGAGCAGATCCTGACCCAGGACGAGGTCGACGCGCTGCTGCAGGGCATCGCCGGCGAGAGTGACTCGCTGGCGCCGGAGGCGGCCAGCGTCGACGGCGTGCGCAGCTACGACCTCGTCAACCAGGACCGGATCGTCCGCGAGCGCATGCCCACGCTCGAGATCATCAACGAGCGCTTCGCCAAGAACATCCGCGCCGGGCTCTTCAACTTCATCCGCAAGAGCCCGGAAGTGGCGATCGGCTCGATGCACGTGCACAAGTACAGCACCTTCCTGCGCGAGATCGCGGTGCCGACCAACTTCAACATCGTCGCCGTCAAGCCGCTGCGCGGGCTGGGCCTGGTCGTCTGCGATCCGCCGCTGGTCTTCGCCGTCATCGACGCCCTGTTCGGCGGCGCCGGCAAGTACGCGACGCGGATCGAGGGTCGCGACTTCTCGGCCACCGAGCAGCGCATCATCCGCCGCCTGCTCGACGTCGTCACCGCCGACTACAAGCGCGCCTGGGACGGCATCTACCCGCTCGAGCTGGAGTACGTGCGCTCCGAGATGCAGCCGCAGTTCGCGAACATCGCGACCGCCTCCGAGATGGTCGTCTCGACCTCGTTCACGCTCGAGATCGGCGAGGCCACGGGCACCATCCACTTCTGCATCCCCTACGCCACCCTCGAGCCGATCCGCGACATCCTCTACTCGACGATGCAGGGCGGCTCGAACGCGCCCGACCGGCGCTGGGTCAACCTGATGACGCAGCAGATCCAGTCGGCCGAGGTCGAGCTGGTGGCCGAGCTGGCGCAGGCGCCGGCCACGGTCGAGCAGCTGCTGGCGCTGAAGGCGGGCGACTTCATCGAGCTCGACCTGCACCAGGCGATCCAGGCCAAGGTCGCCGGCGTGCCGGTGCTCGAATGCCATTACGGGACCTCGAACGGCAAGTACGCCCTCAAGGTCGATCAACTGCTGGCCGGCTCGCGCGAAGGCTGGCTCGGAGAAAACCATGTCCACTGACAACACCCAGGGCGCGATGCCCGCCGACAACGCTGCCGCGGAGTGGGCCGCGGTCGACGGCCGTGGCGAGACCGCCTCGGAGGTCGCCCACGACCAGGTCTCGCCGGCGTCGTTCGCCAACTTCGCGCCGACGACGGGCTCGACGGCCGGCAACGACATCAACATGATCCTGGACATCCCGGTGCAGCTCACGGTCGAGCTCGGCCGGACGCGGATCCCGATCAAGAACATCCTGCAGCTGGCACAGGGCTCGGTGGTCGAGCTCGAGGCCATGGCCGGCGAGCCGATGGACGTGCTGGTCAACGGCTACCTGATCGCCCAGGGCGAGGTGGTCGTCGTCAACGAGAAGTTCGGCATCCGCCTGACCGACATCGTCACACCCAGCGAGCGCATGCGCCGCCTGAGCCGCGGCTAGCTGCCCATGCCCTCCGGCCTGAACTCGCTGCTGTGGTTCGTCGCGATCATCGCGATGATCCCGGTGGCCCTGTGGTTCCTGAAACGCACGCCGCTGGGCGGCGCCGGCACCACGGGCATCCTGCGCAGCGTCGCCGTCCTGCCGCTGTCGACGAGCCAGCGCATCGTGACGGTGGAAGTGGGCGCCGGGGACGAGCGCCGCTGGCTGGTGCTGGGCATCACGCCGACCACGATCACGACCCTGCATTCGATGGCACCCGTCGCCGACCTGGCTCCCCCTTCGCACGGCGTGCAGCCGCCCCCCTTCGCGCAGCTTCTCGGCCGCCTGCGCGGCACCGATCCGGGCAAGACGAGTGACGTCTGAACGAATGGTCTTCCTGCGCCGCGTGCTGCAGGCGCTGCCGGTCGCCGCCGTCGCGGCATTCGCGGCCCTCCCCGACGTCGCCGTGGCGCAGCCGGCCCCCGGCGGCGCGTCGCTGCCGCTCCTCGTCGGCAGCAGCGGCGGCAGCACGAGCTATTCGGTGCCGGTGCAGACGCTCCTCTTCTTCACCGCGCTCAGCTTCCTGCCCGCCGTCCTGCTGCTGATGACGAGCTTCACCCGCGTCGTCATCGTCCTCAGCCTGCTGCGCCAGGCGATCGGCACGCAGGCGGCGCCGCCGAACCAGGTGGTCATCGGCCTGTCGCTCTTCCTGACCTTCTTCATCATGGGCCCGACCATCGACAAGGTCTACGCCGACGCGTACCAGCCCTTCTCGGAAAACAAGATCGCCTTCGACGAGGCGCTCAGGCGCGGCGAGAGCCCGGTGCGCGAATTCATGATGAAGCAGACGCGGCAGACCGATGTGATGCTGTTCGCCCGCCTGGCCAAGATCGACCCCGCGGTGAAGACGGCCGACGTGCCGTTCAAGGTGCTGGTGCCGGCCTTCGTGACGAGCGAGCTGAAGAGCGCTTTCCAGATCGGCTTCCTCGTCTTCCTGCCCTTCCTCATCATCGACATGATCGTCGCCAGCGTGCTGATGTCGCTCGGCATGATGATGCTGTCGCCGGTGCTGATCGCCCTGCCGTTCAAGCTGATGCTGTTCGTGCTCGCCGACGGCTGGAACCTCCTCCTCGGCTCGCTCGCGGCCAGCTTCGTGACGTAGGCCCATGGACTCGCAGCAGGTCTTCACCTTCGGCCAGCAGAGCCTCTACATGCTGCTGATGGTCGCCGCGCCGGTGCTCCTGACCGTCCTCGCGGTGGGCCTGGTCGTCAGCATCTTCCAGGCGGCGACGCAGATCCACGAGGCGACGCTGTCGTTCGTGCCGAAGATCGTCGCCGCGGTGGCGGTGCTCGTCGTCGCCGGGCCGTGGATGCTGACCACGCTGGTCGAGTTCCTGCAACGCACCCTGCAGGCCATCCCGTCGGTGGTGGGCTGAGGGGGCCCGCAGGCCGCGCCCCTGCCGCACCGATGCTGACCTTCACCGAAGCCCAGGTCCTGGCCTGGGTGACGCCGGTCCTGTGGCCGTTCCTGCGCGTGCTGGCGCTCTTCAGCGCCCTGCCCGTCCTGGCCCAGCGCAGCGTGCCGATGCGCCTGCGCATCGGCCTGGCACTGCTCGTCGCCGTCTGCGCCCAGGCCTCGATCCCGCCGATCGAGCCGGTCGCCCTCGACTCGGCCAACGGCCTGCTGACGGTGCTGCAGCAGGTGCTGATCGGCCTGTCGCTCGGCTTCGCGGTACGGATCGTCTTCGCCGCGGTCGAATTCGCTGGCGAGATCATCGGCCTGCAGATGGGCCTCAACTTCGCCGCCTTCTTCAACCCCATGACCGGCGGCGAGCAGACCGCCGTGAGCCGCTTCTTCGGCGTGACGATCGCGTGGCTGTTCATCGTCAGCGGCGGCCACCTGCTCGTCATCGCCGCCATCGTGCAGAGCTTCACCGCCTTCCCGGTCGGTGCCGAGCCGTTCGCCTTCCTCCGCGCGGTGGAGCCGCAGCGCTGGGGAATGGAGATCTTCAGCCTGGGCCTGTGGATCGCACTGCCGCTGATCGCGATGCTGCTGTTCACCAACCTCGTGCTCGGCGTCATCTCGCGCGTGGCTCAGCAGATGAACATCTTCGCGATCGGCTTCCCGATCACGCTGGGCGTCGGCCTCGTCGGCATCCTGCTGACCCTGCCGCTCATGCAGATGCCGTTCACGATGGCGCTGGAGCGGATGCTGGCGCATTTCCAGTAGCGATTTCGGACGTCGCCGATGCTTCGGCGCGGTGACGCGTTGTCCACTTTCCCGCATCCGCACTCGTCCACTTTTTCTATCGAGCTGGACAGCTTCGACAGCAACTGCAGTTGCTTGGGACGGTGAGCCGGCCCGGCCACGTCCACTTTCACCAGTAAACTGGACAAACGATGTCGCCGAAATCACGCTAGGCAACGCGGACAAAGGCAATCGCATGCGAGACGCTCTGCTGGGTCAACGTGTCCTCATCACTCAGTCTTTGGAGTTCATGGGACCCGCACTGTGTGATGTATTCCGTGAACAAGGGGCCGAGATCGTCGCAAGCGTCGCGTCGCTCTCCGCTCTCGACGCGCCTGCACAGGTCGTCCGCGATGCCGGGCACATCGACATCCTCGTTGCCAACCTCGCTCACATGGCACCGGTAACCCCGGTCACCGAAGTCTCGGACCGCGAGTGGCGCGAAGTGTTCGCTGCCCTCGTCGATCCGCTTCCACGATTGATCCGCGCCGCCACAGCAGAGATGATGTTGCGCCGGTCGGGCAAGGTGCTGGTCATCGGTAGCGCCTCCGCGCTGCGAGGCATGAAGCGGGCTTCTACTTACAGCGCGGCACGGGGTGCCCAGCTGGCGTACGTCCAGGCGGTCGGCGTCGAACTCGCGCCGCACAACATCCAGGTCAATGCCATCGCACAGAACTTTGTCGATAACCCGACCTACTTCCCGCCAGAGGTCCAGGCCAACCCTCGTTTCCAGGAACGGCTCAAACGGGAAGTACCGCTCGGCCGCCTTGTATCAGCGCGTGAAGATGCGCAGTTTGCTGCCTACCTCTGTAGTCCAGCAGCAAGCTGCTTCGTCGGCCAAGTGTTTCCTGTTTGCGGCGGGTGGGTAGTGCGGTGAGCGCGTCGCCTAACCCCTTACAGGGACTTCCGAAGTAGTCAACTCTTCAGCTTCCTCTTTAGCGGTCTTTGTTGAGCCTGACGAGTAGTCGAAGCCGGACTGGACAGAGAACAGACTGCCACTCTACAGACGGCCTTGTTGCACCGGGCAAGTGCGCTGTGCGGTGCGGGCCCAGATGCGAACTGCTCAGCGGGGCTCCATCCCTATCGCGTGGTCACTGCCGATCGAGTGCCACCCAGGGTTGGTCGAGCTTGCCCGCTGCCGGTCTGACCTGTTCAGCGCGTCTTCGTCTTCACGTCGTGCA
>NZ_JANODC010000198.1:0-3908 GCF_031412495.1 Rhizobacter sp.
TGTCACGCCCGACTACCGCTTCGCCGACGCCGTGCAGCGCGCCTGCGGCGGTGCCGACGTGATCGTCGACGGCCTCGGCGACGCCGCCCGCGACGAGAACTTCGCCGCCCTGGCCCGGCGCGGCCACTGGATCAGCATCGGGCAGGCGACGGGCATGCTGCAGCCGCTGGCGGCCGATGACCTCGTCGCCAAGTCGGCCACGTTCTCGCGCCCGGTCGTCTTCGACTACGTCGCGACCCCGGCGACGCTCGAGATGCGGACGCGGCGGCTCTGGGAGGCGCTCGCCTCGGGTGCCTGCAAGGTGCCGCCGATCGAGCGCTGGTCGCTCGATGCCGCGGCGCAGGCGCACGCGCGGCTGGAGTCGCGCGCCACCGTCGGTGCGCTCGTTCTCATATCCTGAGCCCTGGAGGCACCGCCATGATCGACGGCATGAACCACTTCACCATCACCGCCGAAGACCGGGAGAAGACGCTCGACTTCTACGTCGGCCTGCTCGGCCTGCGCGAAGGGCACCGGCCCGAGCTCGGCTTTCCCGGAGCCTGGCTCTACGGCAGCGGCCCGCATCCGATCCTGCACATCTACTGGGACCGGCCGATGCCGCAGGGCCGCACCGGCGTCATCGACCACATGGCGTTCACGGCCAGCGACCTGAAGTCGGTCAAGGCCCGCTTCGACGAGCGCGGCGTCAAGTACGACCTGCGCCGGCAGGCGGGCGCCGGCACTTGGCAGCTGTTCAGCTACGACCCGAACGGCGCCAAGGTCGAGCTCGACTTCAACCCGGCCGAGACTACGTGAGCGCCGGCGGCGCGTCGCGCCGCCAGGTCGCAAGGACCACCCCGACAAGTGCCAGCGCGAAGGCCGCCGCCTGGACCGTGCTGAAGGCCTCGCCGAAGAAGTAGACGCCGACCAGCGCCGCGCTGATCGGGAGGAACACCGTGAAGACCCCGGCCGACGAGGCCGGCACGTGCTTCATGCCCGTCATCCAGAGCCAGACGGTGACGACGCTGGCGGCGATCGAGTAGACCAGCAGAAGCCACCACGACGACGGGGCGATGAATGCCGGCGCGAAACCGGGCAGCTGCCAGAGAGCGAAGGGCGTGACCAGGGCCAGGCCCCAGAGGTTGATGAGGGCGCTGATGCGCTTGGGCCCGATCGAGGCCGAGAGCTTCTTGCCGATGACGACGTAGAGCGCCTCGCAGGTTACGGCGCCGAGCAGCAGCAGGGTGCCGAGGAGCGAGCCGCTGGCGAGCTCGCCATCGGCGTCGCGCGCGAACGCGACCAGCGCGATGCCGGCGACCGCGCAGGCGATGCCCGCCGCCACGCGCAGGCCGATGCGCTCGCGCAGGATCAGGAAGGAGAGCAGGGCGACCGCTGCCGGGATCGCCGCCATGATGACGCCCGCCGCCAGGGCCGAGCTTCGCGCGATGCCGAACAGCATGCAGATCGAGAACAGGAAGTTGCCGAAGAAGGACTCGAGGAAGAGCAGGCGCCGCGTGCGGCCGTCCAGGGGCGCCTCGTCGGCAGGGCGGCGCAGCCAAGGTGCCATTGCCACCGCGCCGATCGCGAAGCGCATCCAGGCCAGCAGGAAGACCGGAAACACGATCACCAGCACCTTGGAAAATCCGACGTACGCGCCGACGATGGCCATCGCCGCCGCCAACGCGAGGTAGGCGTGCCAGGGAACGCGGGCGAGGCCAGCGGCGGCCGTGCTCATGAGGTGGCGAGCGCGGCACGCGGCGCGTTGGCGAGCTCCTGGCTGCGTCGCCGCTCGTTGCGGGCGATGACGACGCTGGCGATGACGACCCCGACGGCGACGACGGCGATGATGATCGTCGCCACGGCGTTGACGCTGGGGTTGAGGCCGAGCCGCGCCCGCGAGAAGATCACCAGCGGCATGGTCGTCGTGCCGGGGCCGGAGAGGAACGCCGACAGCACGACGTCGTCGAGCGACAGGGTGAAGGTGAGCAGGAAGGCGGAGACGAGCGCCTGGCCGATCATCGGCAGCGTCACCAGCCAGAAGACCTGCCACGGCCGAGCGCCGAGGTCCATCGCCGCTTCCTCGAGCTGGGGGTTGAGCGTCTGCAGGCGGGCCCGGATCACGACCGTGGCGTAGGCCATGCCGAGCAGCAGGTGGCCGAGCCAGATCGTCAGCAGGCCGCGCTCGGGGAAGCTGACGCCGAAGGCGGCCTCGCTGGCGCGCTGCAGGGAAACGAGCATGAGCAGCAGCGACAGGCCGATGATCACCTCGGGCATCACCAGCGGCGCCACCACCATGCCGGAAAAGAGCGTGCGCCCGAAGAAACGCCGGTAGCGGGTGAGCGCGAGGGCCGCCAGCGTGCCGAGGACGACCGAGGCGCAGGCCGTCGCCAGCGCGATCTTCAACGACAGCACCAGGCCGCCGAGCAGCTCGCGGTCCGACGCCAGCGCCGTATACCAGCGCAGGGTGAAGCCGCGCCAGACGTTGGCCACGGGCGAATCGTTGAACGAGTACACGACGAGGGCAACGATCGGCACGTAGAGGAAGGCGAAGCCGAGCGCCAGCCAGAGGCGGGCGAAGATGCGATTGAAGGCGTTGGCAGTCAAGGCTCGCCTCAGGCCCTGCGCCCGGCCGCTTCCGACTCGTAGCGCGAGAAAACGGCGATCGGCACGATCACCAGCAGGATCATGGTGACCGCGACGGCGCAAGCCATCGGCCAGTCGTTGTTGCTGAAGAACTCGTCCCACAGCGTGCGGCCGATCATCTGCGTCTGCGGTCCGCCGAGCAGCTCGGGGATCACGTACTCGCCGACGCTCGGGATGAAGACCAGCATCGAACCGGCGACGATGCCGGTCCGCGACAGCGGCACCGTGACGCGCCAGAAGGCGGACCAGGCGTTGGCGCCGAGGTCGGCGGCGGCTTCGAGCAGGCGCAGGTCCATCTTGGCCAGGTTGGAGTAGAGCGGCAGGATCATGAACGGCAGGTAGGTGTACGTCATGCCCAGCACGAGCGAGAAGGGCGTGTTTATCAGCTGGCCCGGGCCGGGGATGAGGCCGAATGCGGCGAGCGCGTGGTCGAGGCCGAGCGCCTCGATCGCTCGCGCCGCGATGCCCTGCTCGGTGAGCAGCGCCTTCCACGCATAGACGCGGAGCAGGAACGAGGTCCAGAAAGGCAGCATCACCAGCAGCAGCAGGGCCGGCTGCAGCGAGCGGCGTGCGCGCGCCATGAAATAGGCGAACGGGTAGCCGATCGCCAGGCAGAGCAGGGTCGCCGCCGCGGCGTACTTGAGGCTGGAGACGAAGGTCGTGAAGTAGAGGTCGTCCTGCAGCAGCAGCAGGTAGTTGCCGAGATGCAGGCCCTTCCACTCGAACAGGTCGCGCAGCGACGCCGTCTCCATCTCGGAGATGCTGATCTTGGCGACGACGAGAAAGGGAACGAGGAAAAAGACGAGCAGCCAGAGGTAGGGCACGCCGACCACGACCAGGCGCCCGCGCGGCTGCGCCTTCATCGGGTCAGCACCATCGGCACCTGCTCCGACCAGGTCGCCCGGGCCGCGTCGCCCCAGGTCAGGGCGACGCTGCCTTGGCGCTCGGTGTTGCTCTGGCTGATCTTCAGCGTGCGGCCACCGGCGAGCAGCAGGTGGTAGACGGTGTAGCTGCCGAAGTAGGCGAGGTCCATGACCGTGCCGCGGACCATGTTAGGCCCGATCGGCAGCCCCACGCCGGCGACCGGGTCGGCGTCGGCCGCGATCCGGATCTTCTCCGGCCGCAGCGCCACCGTCACCGCCGTGCCGATCCCGCCCTCGACGCCCTGGGCGACGAGATGCCGGACATCGCCGCAGTCGACGACGACGTGCCCCGCCGCGTGCTCGGCCACGGTGCCGTCCATCAGGTTGACGTTGCCGATGAAGTCGGCGACGAAGCGGCTCGCC
>NZ_JANODC010000199.1:0-3027 GCF_031412495.1 Rhizobacter sp.
CCGGCCTTGGGGCGACCCGGCGGCCGGCCGACCTCTTCGAAGGCCACCGATCCGCCTTCGCCGATCGCCGAGCTGTGGCGCGACTTCAGGCGCAACCGCGGCGCGGTCGTCGGACTGGTGGTGATCGCGCTCCTCGTCCTCGTCGCCCTGCTCGCCGATGTCGTCGCGCCCTACGGCCCGAGCGAGCAGTACCGGGACGCGACCCTGCGCGCGCCTTCGCTGACGCCGGTCGGCGGCCACGTCTTCCTGCTCGGCACCGACCCGGTCGGTCGCGACGTGCTGTCTCGCCTGATCCACGGGACGCGCCTGTCGTTCGTGATCGGTGCCGTCTCGGTCGCCCTGTCGCT
This sequence comes from Rhizobacter sp., assembly GCF_031412495.1. Classification (GTDB taxonomy): domain Bacteria; phylum Pseudomonadota; class Gammaproteobacteria; order Burkholderiales; family Burkholderiaceae_C; genus Schlegelella_A. The sequence goes on from NZ_JANODC010000199.1 coordinate 348, forward strand.
GTCGGGCGGTGTGCTGCTCGGGCTGCTGGCCGGCTTCTACCGGGGCACCTGGATCGAATTCACGATCATGCGCGTGATGGACGTAATGCTGGCCTTGCCCAGCCTGCTCCTGGCCGTGGCCGTGGTCGCCGTGCTCGGCCCCGGCCTGGCGAATGCGATGTACGCCATCGCCATCGTCATGCTGCCGCACTTCGTGCGCCTGACGCGCGGCGCCGTGCTCGGCGAGCTGGCCAAGGAGTACGTCGCCGCCTCGCGCGTCGCCGGCGCGGGGACGCCGCGCCTGATGTTCGACACCGTGCTCCCCAACTGCGCCGCGCCGCTCATCGTCCAGGCCACGCTCGGCTTCTCGGCGGCCATCCTCGACGCCGCCGCGCTCGGCTTCCTCGGCCTCGGCGCGCAGCCGCCGACGCCGGAGTGGGGCTCGATGCTGGCCAGCGCGCTCGAGTTCATCCAGAGCGCGTGGTGGGTGGTGACGCTGCCCGGCCTGGCGATCCTGATCACGGTGCTCGCCTTCAACCTCACCGGTGACGGGCTGCGCGACGCGCTCGATCCGAAGCTGAAGCGATGAGCCGGCGGCTCCTGGACGTCGAGCATCTGTCGGTCGAGTTCGGCGAGCCGGGGCGTGCCCTCGTCGCCGTCGACGACGTCGGCTTCCACGTCGACGCCGGCGAGGTCGTCGGCATCGTCGGCGAGTCGGGCTCGGGCAAGAGCGTCACCGCGCTGGCGCTGATGGGCCTGGTCGACGAGCCCGGCCGCGTCAAGGCCGGAAGGCTCGCCTTCGACGGGCGCGACCTGCGGCGCATGACGCCGCGCGAGCGGCGCTCGCTGCTCGGCGGCGACATCGCGATGATCTTCCAGGACCCGACGACGAGCCTGAACCCGTCGTTCACGGTCGCCTTCCAGCTGATGGAGACGATCGACCTGCACGAGGGCGGCTCGCGCCGGGCCCGGCGCGCGCGCGCGCTCGAGCTGCTGCGCGCGGTCGAGATCGCCGACGCCGAGCGGCGCCTCGACGCCTTTCCGCACCAGCTCTCCGGCGGCATGAGCCAGCGCGTCATGCTGGCGATGGCGATTGCGTGCCGGCCGCGCCTGCTCATCGCCGACGAGCCGACGACGGCGCTCGACGTCACGGTGCAGGCGCAGATGCTGGCGCTGCTCGCCAGGCTGCAGGCCGAGCACGGCATGGCCCTGCTCCTCATCACGCATGACCTCGGCGTCGTCGCCGAGGTCGTCGACCGCGTCCTCGTGATGTACGCCGGCCAGGTGGTCGAGGCCGCGCGCCTGCCTGCCGCCTTCGATGCACCGCGCCACCCGTACACCGAGGCCTTGCTCGCCGCCCTGCCCGAACGCAATGCCGGGCAACGCCGGCTCAACTCGCTCGGCGGCGTCGTGCCGGGCGCCGCGGACCGGCCGGTCGGCTGCCTGCTGTCGCCGCGCTGCCCCTACGTGCAGCCGCGGTGCCGGGCCGAGCGGCCGGCCCTGTTCGCGCTCGATGCCGCGGAGGCACGCTGCTTTTTCCCCCTGCCTTCGCACGCGGAGATCGGCAGCCGATGAGCACCGCCTCGGCCAACGCGACCGAGCCGCTCGTCGAGGCCCGCGCGCTCGCCCGCCACTACCGCGTCGCCACCGGTTTCCTGCGCCCGCAGGCGACGGTGCGGGCGCTCGACGGCGTCTCCTTCACGCTGCACGCGGGGCGGACGCTGGCGGTGGTCGGCGAATCGGGCTGCGGCAAGAGCACGCTGGCGCGGCAGGTCGCGATGCTCGAGCCGCCCACGTCCGGGTCGCTGCGCATCGCCGGCGCCGACGTCGCCGATGCCGACCCGGCCGCCCGCCGGGGCCTGCGCCGGACCGTGCAGATGGTGTTCCAGAACCCGTTCGCGAGCCTCAACCCACGCAAGCGGATCGGCCACGCGCTCGAGGAGCCCCTGGCGATCAACGAGCCGTCGCTCACGCGCGCCGAGCGCAGCGAGCGCGCTGGCGCGATGCTGGCGCGCGTCGGCCTTCGCCCCGAGCATGTCGGCCGCTACCCGCACATGTTCTCGGGCGGGCAGCGGCAGCGCATCGCGATCGCGCGAGCCCTGATGCTGGCCCCGGAGGTCGTCGTCGCCGACGAACCGGTGTCGGCCCTCGACGTCTCGGTCCAGGCTCAGGTCCTGAACCTTCTCATGGACCTACAGGACGACACGGCTGTGGCCTACGTGTTCATCTCGCACAACCTCACGGTCGTCGAGCGCATCGCCGATGAGGTGCTGGTGATGTACCTGGGGCGGGTCATGGAGCGCGCGCCCAAAGCCGCACTGTTTGCGGCACCCCGGCATCCCTACACGCGAGCCTTGCTCGCAAGCACGCCGCGGGTCGTCGCGGCGCCGGGCCGAAAAGGATCCGCACCTCCCTCGGCCGGGCTCGGCGGCGAGTTGCCGTCGCCGCTCGCGCCCCCCTCGGGCTGCGTGTTCCGCACCCGCTGCCCCCGTGCCGTGGCTGCGTGCGCAGACGTGGAACCGCCGCTCGAGGAGCTCGGCGGCGGTCAAGCAGCAGCCTGCATCCGCTTGCGCGAACTCGGCTGACTCGCCGGCCCCGGGGCGGGGGTGGGCCCCGCAGCACCCCGCCGGGCGCGGGTTATTTAGGGGGGGCGGCGCCCCGGCGCCTGAACGCGCGGGGGAAGCCGCGGGCGGCCCCGCCC
>NZ_JANODC010000200.1:0-14459 GCF_031412495.1 Rhizobacter sp.
CCTCGTGATCTCGATCGCCAAGAAGTACACCAACCGCGGCCTGCAGTTCCTCGACCTGATCCAGGAAGGCAACATCGGCCTGATGAAGGCGGTCGACAAGTTCGAATACCGCCGCGGCTACAAGTTCTCGACCTACGCGACGTGGTGGATCCGCCAGGCGATCACCCGCTCGATCGCCGACCAGGCGCGGACCATCCGCATCCCGGTGCACATGATCGAGACGATCAACAAGATGAACCGGCTGAGCCGGCAGCATCTGCAGGAGTTCGGCTTCGAGCCGGACGCGCCGACGCTCGCCGAGAAGATGGAGATCCCCGAGGACAAGATCAGGAAGATCATGAAGATCGCCAAGGAGCCGATCTCGATGGAGACGCCGATCGGCGACGACGACGACTCGCACCTGGGCGACTTCATCGAGGACACCAACAACACGGCGCCGATCGAGGCGGCGATGCAGGCGGGCCTCCGCGACGTGGTCAAGGACATCCTCGATTCGCTGACGCCGCGCGAGGCCAAGGTCTTGCGCATGCGCTTCGGCATCGAGATGAGCACCGACCACACGCTCGAGGAGGTCGGGAAGCAGTTCGACGTCACGCGGGAGCGGATCCGCCAGATCGAGGCCAAGGCGATCAGGAAGCTCAAGCACCCGAGCCGGTCCGACAAGCTGCGGACCTACCTCGACACGCTCTGATCGGCCTGCCCCAGGGAAAGGGGTCCAGCCGCGAGGCCGGGCCCTTTTTTGTCGCCGCGCGCCCTTAAACTTGAGCCCGATGGACCGTCCTACATCGATGGCATGACCCAGGTCTTGGAACGCACGGTGCTCTTCGCCGACCTGCGCGGCAGCACGGCGATGTACGAGACGCTCGGCAATGCCGACGCGACGACGGTAGTGACGCAAAGCGTTTCGCTGCTGGCCCAGGTCGTCCACACGCGCGGCGGGCACGTCGTCAAGACCCTGGGCGACGGCCTCATGGCCACTTTCGAGGCACCCGCCGCGGCGATCTCCGCGGCCGACGACATGCACGACTCGATGTCGAGGATCGGCATGACCGGCGACCAGGCCGCCGCAGCCCGGCTGCCGAGCGTGCCGCTCAAGCTCCAGGTCGGCCTGGCCCACGGCGAGGTCGTCGAGATGGGCGGCGACGTGTTCGGCGATGCCGTCAACGTCGCGGCCCGCCTCCTCGACCACGCCGGCGACAACGAGACACTGGCTACGCTCAGCGTCGTCGAGCGGCTTGGCGAATGGGACCGTTCGCGCTTTCGCAGCCTCGACCGGATGCAGCTGCGCGGTCGTGCCGAGCCGGTGCACGTTCACCTCCAGGAGCCGGTGCGGCGCTTCGGCGACACGGCGGCCACCGCCTACGGCGACATGCTGGTGCCGACGCCCGAGCCCGAGGGCATCCGCCTCGTCTGGCTCGACGTCAACCGCGTCTACGCCGGCTCGAGCCTGCCCGTGGTGCTGGGTCGCAGCCCGCAGGCCACCTACATCATCGACGACAACCGGGTCTCGCGCTCGCATGCGCGCGTCGACTGGCACGGCGGCACCTTCCAGCTCGTCGACCTGAGCTACAACGGGACCTACGTCCGCTTCGACAACGACCCCGAGATCATCAGCCTGCGCCGCGGCGCCTGCACCCTGCACGGCAGCGGCGTCATCGGCCTCGGCACGCCCCCTTCGGAGTCGATGAGCCCCTGCGTCCGCTTCGAGATCATGAAATTCGCCGACACGCAACGAGGCCAGTCGCCGTTCGAGTTCGGCCTGAAGTGACGTCCCCTTCCCCGCCGGCGCATCCGCACGGAAGGCCTTCCCGCACCGCCGTCGTCGTCTGCAATCTCGGCACGCCGGACGCGCCCACCACCGCGGCGGTCCGTCGCTACCTGGCCGAATTCCTGAGCGACCGCCGCGTTGTAGAGATCCCGCGCGCGCTCTGGCTGCCGCTGCTGCATGGGGTGATCCTGCGCGTCCGACCGGCCCGGTCGGCGCGCAAGTACGCGACGATCTGGACGGCCTAGGGCTCGCCGCTTGCCGTCTGGACCCGCAAGCAGGCCTTGCTGCTCGCCGGCTACCTCGGCGAGCGCGGCCATCCGGTCCTGGTGCGCCACGCGATGCGCTACGGTCAGCCGTCGGTCGCTTCCGTGCTCGACGAGGTCAAGGCGGCGGGCGCCGACCGGGTGCTGGTCGTCCCCCTCTATCCGCAGTACTCGGCGGCGACGACGGCGAGCATCGGCGACGCGGTCACGGCGTGGATGGCACAGACCCGCGACGTCCCTGAAATGCGCTTCGTCAAGCACTACCACGACGATCCCGGCTACATCACGGCCCTGGCCCGGAGCGTCGAGGCGCACTGGATGACGCACGGCCGGCCCGACAAGCTCGTCCTCAGCTTCCACGGCATGCCGCGACGGACGCTCGAGCTCGGCGACCCGTACCACTGCGAGTGCCGCAAGACCGGCCGCCTGCTCGCCGAGCGGCTGAAGCTGCGCGACGGGTTCGTCGTGGTCACCTTCCAGAGCCGCTTCGGCAAGGCGGAATGGCTGCAGCCCTACACCGAGCCGACGGCCATCGAGCTGGCGCGGTCCGGAGTGCGCCGCATCGACGTCTTCTGCCCCGGCTTCACGGCCGACTGCCTGGAGACGCTCGAGGAAATCGACCAGGAGGTCCGCGCCGCCTTCCTGGCAGCGGGCGGCGCCGAGTTCGGCTACATCCCCTGCCTGAACGACAGTCACCATTGGATCGCCGCGCTGGCCGAGCTCACCCTCTCGCACCTGGGCGGCTGGCCGACAGGCGAGCCGTCCGGGCCGGAGCTGGAGGAATCGAAGCGGCGCGCGCTGACCGCGGGGGCCAGAGCCTAGGTCGTGCCGGCTGCGCCCGGAGGCTTCGGCCGGCGCAGCTTCAGCAGCTGCGGCAGGAGCAGGACCGCGACGATGACGACGATCAGGAAGACCGACCCCGGCCGCTCCAGGAAGATGGTCCAGCGGCCCTCGCCGATGGACACCGCGTTGCGCATCTGCGCTTCCGCGAGTGGTCCGAGGATCATGCCGATCACGACCGGCGCGGCGGGGAAGTCGAAGCGCCGCATCAGCACGCCGAGCAGGCCGATGGCGTAGAGCAGCACCAGGTCGAAGGCCGACTGGCGCATGCCGTAGACCCCCACCGTCGCGAAGATGAGGATGCCGGCGTAGAGCTGCGGCTTCGGGATCTTCAGCAGCTTGACCCAGAGTCCGACCAGCGGCAGGTTCAGAACCAGCAGCATCACGTTGCCGATGTAGAGCGAGGCGATCAGGGCCCAGACGAGCGCGGCGTTGGTGTCGAACAGCTGCGGCCCCGGGTTGATGCCGTAGTTCTGGAAGGCGCCGAGCAGGATCGCGGTCGTGTTCGAGGTCGGGATGCCGAGCGTGAGGAGCGGGATCAGCGTCGCGGTGATGGCGGCGTTGTTCGCTGCCTCCGGGCCGGCGACGCCTTCGATGGCCCCCTGGTTGCCGAACTCCTCGTTGTGCTTGGACAGCTTCTTCTCCGCCGCGTAGCTGAGGAAGGTCGGAATCTCGCTGCCGCCGGCCGGAATCGTGCCGAAGGGAAAGCCGATGAAGGTGGCGCGAAGCCAGGCGCCCCACGAGCGTTTCCAGTCGGCGGCCGTCATGTGCACGCGGCTGAGCTTGTTCTCGGTCGCAACTGTCCGGCCTTCGTAGAGCACCATGTAGAGCGCCTCGCCCACGGCGAAGAGGCCGACGGCGATGAGCACGACCTCGATGCCGTCGAGCAGCTCGGGGACGCCGCCGGTGTAGCGTGCCTGGCCGGTGATCTGGTCGAGACCGACGAGGCCGAGGGCCAGCCCGACGGCGAGCGCCACCAGGCCGCGCAGGACGCTCTTGCCGAGGACCGCGCTCACGGTCGCGAAGGCGAGCACCATCAGCAGGAAGTACTCGGGCGGGCCGAGCCGCACCGCGTAATGGGCGACCAGCGGTGCGAACAGGGTGACGAGCACGGTGGCGATCGTCCCGGCCACGAAGGAGCCGATCGCCGCGGTGGCGAGCGCGGCGCCGGCGCGGCCGTTCTTGGCCATCTTGTTGCCCTCCATCGCCGTCACCATCGAGCCGGCCTCGCCCGGGGTGTTGAGCAGGATGGAGGTCGTCGAGCCGCCGTACATCGCGCCGTAGTAGATGCCGGCGAAGAAGATCATCGAGGCGGTCGGATCGACCTTGCCCGTCATGGGCAGCAGCATCGCCACGGCCGTGGCCGGGCCGATCCCGGGCAGGACGCCGACAGCGGTGCCCAGCGTGCAGCCGAGCAGCGCCCAGAGCAGGTTGATCGGCGACCCGGCGGTGACGAAGCCCTGGAGGAGCTGGTTCCAGAGATCCATCACGCGCCGGGCGCTGCCGCGGGGCTCAGATCCAGCCGGTCGACGTCAACCCGGGAAGGTTGATGCCGAGCAGCTGCGAGAACATCCAGTAGACCGGCGCGGCGATCGACAGGCCGATTGCCACGTCGAGCAGCCAGGCGCGCGGACGCAGGTCGCGCCGGCCCTCGGCCGACTTGAAGCCGCGCGCCGCGAGCACGAAGCAGAGGCTGCAGCCGAGGATGAAGCCGATGGTCGTGATCAGCGCCGCGTTCAGCAGCAGCCCGGCCGACACCCAGGCGAACCCGGGCCAGTAGCCGGCGGCCGCGCCGGAGGGCTCCTCGCGCTGGCGGAAGCCGCCGCTGCGTGCCTGCCAGATCAGCAGCGCGCCGCCGACGAGCAGCATCGTCGCGACCACCCAGGCCAGGAAATTGGGGCCGACGCCCCCGTAGCCGGCCGCCGAGGAGATCTGCGTCGCGCCGGCGGCCAGACCGGCGCCGACGGCCACCGTGCCGATGCCGACGGCCGTCTCGGACGCGGCTCGCGTCAAATCATCCCCGACTTGTGCATGACCGCGCGCAGGCTCGCGAACTCGTCGTCGACGAACTTCTCGAAGTCGGTGCCGGTGAGCAGCGCCGGCGTCCAGTTGTTCTTCTCGAGCGACTCGGCCCAGGCCTTGGTCTTGGTGGCCTTCACAAGCATGTCGGTCAGCTCCTTGCGCTGCGGCGCTGTGATGCCGGGCGCACCGTAGACGCCGCGCCAGTTGCCGATGACGACGTTGTAGCCCTGCTCCTTCATCGTCGGCACGTCGATGCCCTTCAGGCGCGTCTCGGAGGTGACGGCGATGGCCTTCATCTTGCCCGTCTTGATGTACTCGGAGAACTCGCTGTAGCCGCTGCCGCCGACCGTGACGTTGCCGCCGAGGATGGCGGCGATCGCTTCGCCGCCGCCGCGGAAGGCGACGTAGTTGATCTTCGACGGATCGGCGCCGACCTCGCGCGCCAGCATCGCGGCGGCAATGTGCTCCGTCGAGCCGCGCGAGCCGCCGCCCCACTTGACGCTGCCGGGGTCCTTCTTCAGCTGGTCGACGACGTCCTTCATCGTCTTCAGCGGCGAGCCGGCCGGCAGGACGAAGACGTTGTACTCGCTGGTGAGGCGGGCCAGCGGCGTCGCCTGCGACAGCGACACCGGCGGCTTGCCCGTGATGATGCCGCCGAGCATCACCGCGCCCATCGTCATCATCGCGTTGGGATCGCCCTTGCTGCCGTTGACGAACTGGGCCAGGCCGAGCGCGCCCGCCGCGCCGCCCTTGTTGTCGTAGGTCACCGAGGATGCGGCGCCGGATTCCTGCAGTGCCTTGCCCAGGGCCCGGCCGGTGGTGTCCCAGCCGCCGCCGGGGTTGGCGGGAATCATCATCTTGAGGTTGGCCGCGGCGCGGGCCGAGAAAGGCAAGGGGCCGGCGACGGCCAGGGCGGCCATCGCCCGAATGAAGGTGTCTCGACGCATGAACGAATCCTCGAAGTGCAATGTGAACGCTGCGATTTTCGGCGTGCCGATCGGCCGCCACGCCATGGATCGACTAGGGGAAAGTGCGGATGCAAGGGCCGCCCGCAGACGCCGGCACAAGGCGAGCCGGGCTCGCGGCTTGCTCGAGAATGCGTCGCGATGCAGGAAACCGATGGCAGGAGCGGCGTGCGCCTCGACAAGTGGCTGTGGGCGGCGCGCTTCTTCAAAACCCGCTCGCTCGCCAGCGAGGAGATCGGCAAGGGGCGCGTGAGCGTGAACGGCCAACCGGCCAAGGCCTCGAGGGACGTGCGCGTCGGCGACCTGCTCGCATTCCGCCAGGGCAGCGTGGCCAGGACCGTCGCCGTGACCGGCGTCAGCGCCGTGCGCGGCCCGGCGCCGGTGGCGCAGACGCTGTACCGGGAGACGGCCGAGAGCATCGCCGCTCGCGAGCAGGCGGCTGACTCGCGGCGCCTGACGCCCGAGCCCGCCGCCGCCATCGCGCATGGCCGCCCGACCAAGCGAGACCAGCGCCAGCTCGCCGACTGGAACCGCTGGAGCGCGTCCGTGGATCCGGACTGAACGGTCGACCTCGAGAGACCCTTGAAAAAAGGGGGGATCGCCTCACGTCCACTCGATGAACGCGAACGACCCCACTTCCCCCGGGCCGGCCGGAGCTGCGAACGGCAGTTCCACGGCCCAGGACCTGCCTGACACGGACCCGTATTCCGCCGCTGCCCCTGCGCCCGCCGGCGGAGAATCCAGCGATCCCCGCCATGCCGAGCTAAACGAGGCCTTCCTGCGGGCCAGGGCAGAGGCGGAAAACACCCGCCGCCGGGCCGAGGAAGAAGTCGCCAAGGCACGCAAGTTCGCCGTCGAATCGTTCGCCGAGAGTTTGCTGCCGGTCAAGGACAGCCTGGAGGCGGCGATCGCCATTCCGTCAGCGACGCCCGAGCAGCTGCTCGAGGGCGTGCACGCGACGCTGCGTCTGCTGGCCTCCGCGCTGGAGCGCAACCGCGTCATCGAGATCAACCCTGCGCCGGCCGCGAAGTTCGATCCGCACCAGCACCAGGCCATCAGCGTCGTGCCGGCGGCACAGGCGCCGAACACGGTGGTCGCCGTGCTGCAGAAGGGCTACCTCATCGCCGACCGCGTGCTGCGGCCGGCACTCGTCACCGTGAGCGCTTCCGGCTGACCGCGGCCGTCGCTCCTTGAAAACCCCCCAAGTTATCCACAACTCGGGACCATTCGAATCCTCTTTCCGGAGAAAAACATGGCGAAGATCATCGGCATCGACCTGGGCACGACGAACTCCTGCGTGGCCATCATGGAGGGCAACACCACCCGCGTAATCGAGAACAGCGAAGGTGCACGCACCACGCCGTCGATCATCGCCTACCAGGACGGCGGCGAGATTTTGGTCGGTGCCTCGGCCAAGCGCCAGGCCGTCACCAACCCGAAGAACACGATCTACGCGGTGAAGCGCCTGATCGGCCGCAAGTTCGGCGAGAAGGAAGTCCAGAAGGACATCGAGCTGATGCCCTACAAGATCGTCGCCGCGGACAACGGCGACGCCTGGGTGGACGTCCGCGGCGAGAAGCTCGCGCCGCAGCAGATCAGCGCCGAGATCCTGCGCAAGATGAAGAAGACGGCCGAGGACTACCTCGGCGAGAAGATCACCGACGCCGTGATCACGGTGCCGGCCTATTTCAACGACGCGCAGCGCCAGGCGACCAAGGACGCCGGCCGCATCGCCGGGCTCGTGGTCAAGCGCATCATCAACGAGCCGACCGCGGCCGCGCTCGCCTTCGGCCTCGACAAGACCGAAAAGGGCGACCGCAAGATCGCCGTCTACGACCTCGGCGGCGGCACCTTCGACGTGTCGATCATCGAGATCGCCGACGTCGACGGCGAGAAGCAGTTCGAGGTGCTCTCCACCAACGGCGACACCTTCCTCGGCGGCGAGGACTTCGACCAGCGCATCATCGACTACATCATTGCCGAGTTCAAGAAGGACCAGGGCGTCGACCTGTCGAAGGACGTGCTCGCCCTGCAGCGCCTGAAGGAAGCGGCCGAGAAGGCCAAGATCGAGCTGTCGAATTCGGCCCAGACGGACATCAACCTGCCGTACGTCACGGCCGACGCGTCGGGCCCGAAGCACCTCAACATCAAGCTGTCGCGGGCCAAGCTCGAGGCGCTCGTCGAGGACCTGATCGAGCGCACGATCGGCCCGTGCCGCACGGCCATCAAGGACGCCGGCGTCTCGGTCGGCCAGATCGACGACGTCATCCTCGTCGGCGGCATGACGCGCATGCCCAAGGTGCAGGAAAAGGTGAAGGAGTTCTTCGCCAAGGAGCCGCGCAAGGACGTCAACCCGGACGAAGCCGTGGCCGTCGGCGCCGCGATCCAGGGCCAGGTCCTGACCGGTGACCGCAAGGACGTGCTCCTCCTCGACGTGACCCCGCTCAGCCTCGGCATCGAGACGCTCGGCGGCGTGATGACGAAGATGATCCAGAAGAACACGACGATCCCGACCAAGTTCGCGCAGACCTTCTCGACCGCCGACGACAACCAGCCGGCGGTGACGATCAAGGTCTATCAGGGCGAGCGCGAGATGGCGTCGGGCAACAAGTCGCTCGGCGAGTTCAATCTCGAGGGCATCGCGCCGGCGCCGCGCGGGATGCCGCAGATCGAGGTCACCTTCGACATCGACGCCAACGGCATCCTGCACGTCGGCGCCAAGGACAAGGCGACGGGCAAGGAAAACAAGATCACGATCAAGGCAAACTCCGGCCTGACCGAGGCCGAGATCCAGCAGATGGTCAAGGACGCGGAGCTGAACGCCGCCGACGACAAGAAGAAGCTCGAGCTGATCCAGGCTCGCAACTCCGCCGATGCCATGGTCCACAGCGTTCGCAAGAGCCTGGGCGAGCACGGCGAGAAGCTCGACGCCGCCGAGAAGGCGAAGATCGAGACGGCGCTGAAGGAGGCCGAGGACGCCCTGAAATCGGACGACAAGGCGGCCATCGAGGCCAAGACCGAGGCGCTGATGACGGCAAGCCAGAAGCTCGGCGAGAAGGTCTACGCCGACGCGCAGGCGACGCAAGCCGCCGCCGGCGGTGCGGCGCCGGGCCAGGCCGACCGTGAGCCGGAGGCGCAGACGGCGAACGCCGGCGACGACAATGTCGTCGATGCCGAGTTCAAGGAAGTGAAGAAAGGTTAGTACGACGGCTGCGCCGTCGTACTAACTCGCCGCGTTGGAGGGATCAGGCTTCGCCTGTCCCTCAACGCGGCGTTTTTCGTGCCGACCAGAGGGAGTAGGAAGAGATCATGGCGAAGCGGGACTACTACGAGGTGCTCGGCGTCGCGAAGAATTCCTCCGACGAGGAAATCAAGAAGGCCTATCGCAAGCTGGCGATGAAGTACCACCCGGACCGCAACCAGGGTGCGAAGTCGAAGGCCGCGGAAGAGCAGTTCAAGGAGGCCAAGGAGGCCTACGAGATGCTCTCCGACGCGCAGAAGCGCGCTGCCTACGACCAGTTCGGCCACGCCGGCGTCGACCCCAACCTGGGCGGGCGCGCCGGGCAGGAGGGTTTCGGCGGCTTCGCCGAGGCCTTCGGCGACATCTTCGGCGACATCTTCGGCGGCGCGGCTGCCGGTGGTGCAGGCCAGCGCCGCGCCGGCGGGCAGCAGGTGTTTCGCGGCAGCGACCTCAGCTACGCGATGGAGATCACGCTCGAAGAAGCGGCGCACGGCAAAGAAACGCAGATCCGCATTCCTGCCTACGAGAGCTGCGAAACCTGCAAGGGCACCGGCGCCAAGCCGGGCACGAGCCCGAAGGTGTGTACCACTTGCAGCGGCCAGGGCACGGTACACATTCGCCAGGGTTTCTTCAGCATCCAGCAGACCTGCCCGCACTGCCATGGCACCGGCAAGATCATCCCCGAGCCTTGCACCACCTGCAGCGGCCAGGGCCGGATCAAGAAGAACAAGACGCTGGAAGTGAAGATCCCGGCGGGCATCAACGAAGGCATGCGCATCCGCTCCAGTGGCAACGGCGAGCCGGGCACCAATGGTGGCCCGGCGGGCGACCTCTACATCGAGATCCGCATCAAGCAGCACGAGATCTTCGAGCGTGACGGCGACGACCTGCATTGCACCGTGCCGGTCGGCCTCACGACCGCGGCACTCGGCGGCGAGATCGAGGTGCCCACGATCGGGGGCAAGGCCGAGATCGAGTTGCCCGAAGGCACGCAGCACGGCAAGACCTTCCGCCTGCGCGGCAAGGGCATCAAGGGCGTGCGTTCGAGCTACCCGGGCGATCTTTACTGTCATGTGAGCATCGAAACGCCCATCAAGCTCACCGAACACCAGCGCAAACTGCTGGTCGAACTCGACGAAGCGTTCAAGAAGTCGGGCGACCGCCATTCGCCGAATGCGAAAACCTGGACCGATCGGGTCAAGGACCTGTTCAAGTGATCGATGCTTCGGCGCCTTCGGGCGCCGAAGCTCCTTCTGGGCAGGACAATCGCGCGATGACAATCCGCAGGACCTTCTCCGGCTTCTCCGGCCTCTCCGACACGCGCCCGGCCCGAGGCTGGAACCCACTGACCCTGGCGCTGCTCGCCGGCCTGTGGATCGCCGCATTGCCGAACTGGCCACTGTGGCGCGCGTTGCTCGCGTTGCCCGAAACGAGTTCGACGCAGGGAGCTCTTTTCGTCATCGGTTTCGGCCTGATGATCGCCGCGCTGACGGCGCTGCTGCTGACGCTGCTTGCGTGGCGCCCCACGATCAAGCCGGCGATCGCGGCGATGCTGCTCGCGGCGGCTTTCGGCGCGCACTTCATGGGCAGCTACGGCGTCGTCATCGACACGACCATGATGGTCAACGTGCTGCAGACCGACCCGCGCGAGGTGCGCGACCTGCTGAGCCTGCGGCTGCTCGGCAGCGTGCTGCTGCTCGCCGGCGTGCCGCTGGTGTTGTTGTGGCGCACGCGGGTGCGCGGCGTGGGCCTGCTCCGGCAGGGGGGGCGCAACCTGCTCGGAATCGTCGCGCTCATTTTGCTGCTCGCGGCGCTGCTGTTCGCGCTGTACGCCGACTTCTCGGCGACCATGCGCAACCAGCGGACGATTCGCTATCTGATCAACCCGGTGAACTCGTTGTATGCGCTGGTCGACATCGGCATGAAGTCGCAAGCCAGGCCGAGCGGGCCGCCGCTGCCGATCGGCGCCGATGCGCGCATCCTGCCGCGCGCAGCGGGTGCCAAACCGCCGCTGTTGGTGCTGGTGATCGGCGAGACGGCGCGCGCCGATCACTTCGCGCTCAACGGCTACGCGCGGCCGACGAACCCGGCGCTCGCGGTGCGCGGCGTGACGAGCTTTCGCCACGTGATGTCGTGCGGCACCAGCACCGCGACGTCGCTGCCGTGCATGTTCTCGTCGCTCGGCAAGGCGGGCCACGAATCGCGCAGCACGGAGCAGGAGAATCTGCTCGATCTGGTGCAACGCGCCGGCATGGCAGTGCTGTGGGTCGACAACCAGGCGGGATGCAAGGGGCTGTGCGCGCGCGTCCCAAGTGCCCACGCGCGCGATGCCGTGGCCGGCGTGTCCGCCCTGCCGGCCGCGCTGTGCGACGGGCAGGAGTGCCTCGACGAAGCGCTGCTGCACGGCCTCGATGCCCGCATGGCCGCCCTGCCCGCGGCTGCGCGCGAGCGCGGCGTGCTGCTGGTGCTTCACCAGATGGGCAGCCACGGCCCGGCTTACTTCAAGCGCAGCCCGCCCGAGCGCAAGCCGTTCCAGCCCGAGTGCACGACCAACGTGTTGCAACAGTGCGAAACGAAGGCACTGGTCAACGCCTACGACAACTCGATCGCCTACACCGACCACGTGCTGTCGCAAACCATCGGCTGGCTGACGCAACAGGAAGCACGTCACGACACGGCGCTGCTCTACCTCTCCGACAACGGGGAGTCGCTCGGCGAAAACAACCTGTACCTGCACGGGCTGCCGTATGCCGTCGCTCCGGTCGAGCAGAAGCACGTGCCGATGGTGCTGTGGCAAGGCCCGCAAGCGCGCGCGCAGTCCGGGTGCCTTGCCGCCCTGCGGGATGCGCCACTGACACACGACAACCTGTTCCACTCGACACTCGGCCTGCTCGGCATCCGCGCCACCGAGTACAAGCCGGGTCTCGACGCCTTCGCTGCCTGCCGTGCCACGTGACCGGACGACGACACGCGCGAGTTCGACATGGCCTAACCGAACAGGTCGGTCTGCCCGTCGGCACGGGGCTTCGTCGGTCTTCGGAACTGCGTGAGATCGAGTTCGACACGCTCCCGGTTCAGCCCGAGCCGCGCCACCGCCTTGTTGAAACGCTGGTCGAGCAACTGGGCCCACACGCCTTCGCCCTTCATGCGGGTGCCGAAGCGCGGGTCGTAGTCGCGCCCGCCACGCATTTCGCGCACCCGCGCCATCACCCGGGAAGCGCGCTCCGGAAAGTGCAGGTCGAGCCATTGCTGGAACAACGGGTTCACCTCCCACGGCAGGCGCAGCACGGCGCTGAACGCCGAAGTCGCGCCGGCCTCGGCAGCGGCTTCGAGAATGCGTTCGATTTCGGGTTCATTGACGAACGGGATGACCGGCGACACGCTCACGCCGACCGGCACGCCGGCCTTGGCAAGTGCCGCGATGGTTTGCAGCCGCCGCTGCGGCGAGGCCGCACGCGGCTCGAGGATGCGCGACAGCGACGCGTCGAGCGAGGTCACCGAGATGTACACCGCCGCCAGTCCGCGCTCCGCCATCGGCGCGATCAGGTCGAGGTCGCGCTCGATGCCCGACGACTTGCTCACGAGCGAAAAAGGATGTGCGCACTCGG
The DNA here is from genome assembly GCF_031412495.1 of Rhizobacter sp. GTDB lineage: Bacteria > Pseudomonadota > Gammaproteobacteria > Burkholderiales > Burkholderiaceae_C > Schlegelella_A. The sequence continues at coordinate 12,708 of NZ_JANODC010000200.1, forward strand.
CCAGCACCTCGATCACGGCACGCGTGATGCCGAGCTTGCGTTCGACCGGCTGGTAGGCGTCGGTAGCCGAGCCGATGTTGAGCAGCAGCGGTGAGTAGCTGCGGCTGGCAAACGCTTCGCGCAGCTTCTCGGCGGCGTTGACCTTGGCGATGATGCGGGTCTCGAAGTCGAGGCCCGGCGACATGTTCAGGTAGCTGTGCGTCGGCCGCGCGAAGCAGTAGACGCAGCCGTGCTCGCAGCCCCGGTACGGATTGACGGAAAGATCGAACGAGATGTCGGGCGAATCGTTGCTCGACAGGATCGATTTCGCGCGTTCCTCGATGACCGAGGTGGTGGGTGGCAGGCGTTCCTCGCTGGCTTGCTGATCGAGCGTTCCCCACCCGTCGTCGTATGCCTCGCTGGTCTGGCCGGAGAAACGGTGCTGGATCGCCCAGACCGTGCCGCGCCCTTTTTGTGGCGGCCGCGCGATCGCGGCGGCATCGTCGCGCTCGGTGCCGGCGATCGTTCGGCCCCTTCCCTGCTTGCTTTGCATACTGTGAATATACACAGCTCACGACCGCGCGCCAACAGCGATACCCGTGCTCCGGCGTGGCGTGACCGATTGCGCGGCATTGGCTCGCTTCGAGCCCGCCAGTGCAGCATCGGCCCTCCGTCGCGCCGGCCGAAGGCCGATAGTGTGCTGATGGAAACCATGCTTCTGCTGGCCGGGCTCGCCGTTGCGATCGGCATCGCCATGACCGCGTGGCTGGTCTCGCGAAGCCGCCGGGCAGCCGTCGCGCTGTCGTTCGCAGGCCTGCGCGAGCGGGACTTCGAATCGGCGGTGACCGAGGCCTTCCGTGCGCAGGGGTACGAGCCGATCAAGGTCAGCCGAGGTGAGCCGATGGCAAAAGTCGGCGAACTGGTGCTGCGCCGGGAGCGTGTCACCTACGTGGTCGACTACCGGCACCGGCATGCCGGGAAGGTCGGCATCGACGCGGTTCAAGCGCTGCAGCGCGCGATGGCCGCGCGCGGCGCAACGGGAGGTTTCATGCTGGCCGGCGGCCGCTTCAGCCGGCAGGCCACCGCGTTTGCCGGCAGCTGCGGTATCCGGCTCATCGACGGGGCGGCGCTGAAAGCGATGCTGGGTCACGCGAAGGCACCGTGAAGGCCATGAAGAAGCTGGGTGGCCCCGACAGGTAAACGAAGCGGCAATTCATGCTCGAACGCCGACGATCGGGCTAGCGCAAGAGCATCCGGACATGTGCACGCCGGTCGGGAGTGTCCCTTGCCGCGTTGCGCGCGCACCCCCCTTTTCACTCCAGGAGATGTCGATGGCAACCCCACCCAAGCCGGGCTCCCACGTCACGTGGAATACGCCGCAAGGCAAAACCACTGGCGTCGTGACAAAAAAGATCACCGGCAAAGCGAAGGCGGGTGGTCATACCGTCGAAGCCAGCGAAGCCGAGCCACAGTTGGAGGTGAAGAGCGACAAGTCTGGAAAGACCGCGATTCACAAACCTGACGCGTTGAAGAAGACCGGCTGAGACCGTGCCAAAGCCACACCGGTAGGCCTCTATCGCGAGAAGCCAAACAAAATGGGCCACTCGGGCCCATGTTTGCTTGTCTTCTGGCGGAGCCGGACGACCCCGCTAAGTCGATGCATGCTCTGAATCAGGCCCGCCAGCAAGCGGGCCTTTTTCATGCTGCTTCAGCTGCGCCAGCTCGACCTGTAGCGCGTCCCTTCGCGCCAGCAATTCCGTCACGCGCTGCGCG
>NZ_JANODC010000201.1:0-11710 GCF_031412495.1 Rhizobacter sp.
CTGCGCCACGACGACCCCCGCCTGGAGAACCTGCAGGCCAGCTACACGATGATCGACGAGCCTGAAGAGGAAGTCGGCTTCACGCGGCGCGAGAAGGCCAAGGCCAAGCAGGAACCGGTGATCAAGGGCATCCTGCCGGAAACCCCGGCACCGAAGCCCGTGGAACGGCCGCAGCCGCAGCCGGCGGCCCCGGTCGCTGCGCCGGTCGCTGCGGCACGACCGACGCACGCACCGGCGGTGCCGGTGCCGGCCGCCGGACGCGGCTTCTTCGCCTGGGTGAAGGGACTATTTTCCGACGCACCGGAGACGGCCCCCGCGCCGCCGCTGGCCGTGCAGGCGCCTGCGACGCGAGTCGAGGAGCCGGCACGGCGCGAGCGCGGCGAGCGTGGCGAGCGCGATCGCGGCGAGCGGGGTGACCGCGGTGAACGTGGCGGGCGCGGCGGCCGAGGCGGCCGCGGCGGTCGCGGCGGCGAACGAGGAGAACGCGGCGAGCGCAGCGCCGAAGCCGGCAGCGAGGCCGGTGCCCGCGGCCGGCGCAACGATCGTCAGGCCGAGGCGCCGCGCGCCGAGGGCGAGCCTGCGGCGAGCGAGCGGCGCGAGCCGCGCGAGGGCCGCGAAACGAGAGAGCCACGGGAGATTCGCGAGCCCCGCGAGGGACGCGAGCCCCGCGATTCGCGCGAGGCGCGCAGCCCGCGAGGCGAACCGCGAGCCGAAGGCGGCGACGTGGCACGCGAAGACATGGCCCGTGGCGACGCGACGCGAACCGACGCAGGGCGTGGCGATCACCCGCGTGGCGACTCGCGCCGCGGTGGTCGCAACGACCGCGGTCCGCGCCCTGCCGATGCCCACGGCGAGAGTGCGCCTGCCGCCATGCCGAGCGAGGAAGCGGGCAGCGAGGCCTTCACCGACACGCAACCGAACCTGCAACCCGAGGGCGGCGATGCGCTGGGCGAGCGCCCGGGCGGCCGGCGGCGCGGTCGGCGCGGCGGGCGCGGGCGCGATCGGGACGATTCCGGCGCCGGCGAAGCAGCTGGTGTCGACAACGCTGCGGGCGCGTCGGTCGCGGACGGGGGCCAGAACGGCGCGGCTGTGCCGGCGATGGACGAGCGTTTCGAGGGCGGCGAACCCCGACCGGGCGAGGCCGTCGCGCAACCCGAACCGCGCGCCGATGACGAGCCAGGCACCGGCGAAGCTCGCGGCGAAGGCCGTGAAGGCGGTGGCGGGCGGCGCCGGGGTCGCGGCGGGCGTGGCCGCGGCCGCGATGGCGAGCAGGTTTCGCGCGACGACCTCGGGCCGGTGGTCGGTGAAGCCGGGATGGAAGCCGACCGCGGCGTTGCCGTGGCAGCGCGCGACGAGCGCATCGGCGACGTCGAGGAACCGGCCATGCGCAGCAACGGGCCCGAACCTGCGCGCAGCCAGCCGCTGGCCGCAGCTGCGTTCGTACCTGCACCCGCAGCCGCACCGGCCACTCCGCGGGCTGCCGCGCTGCCCATCGCCGCGAGCGGCAGCGACGCGGAGCCGGCGACCTCGTCCGACGACTACGTGCTGCCGATGGACTCGCTCGTCGCCGTCGCCGAGTCGGCCGGCCTGCAGTGGGTGAACTCGGACGCCGACAAGATCCGCGCCGTCCAGCAGACGATGGCAGCGATGCCGGCGCCGGCGCATCGGCCGCGCGAGATTGCGACCGTCGAGAACGTCGACGAGGGTCCGCTGGTGCTGGTCGAGACCAAGAAGGACCTGTCGCAATTCAAGCTGCCGTTCGAGAGCCAGGGGCGCGATCCCTCGACGCCGGCCTGAGGCCTCCCTCGGGCAGTCTTCGCCGCCTGTCCCGTCAGGGCAGGCGCTCGAGCGAGCGCTGGTAGGCGGGCTGGTGCATGAGGTCGTCCCAGCCCAGCGGCGGCGTCTGCGGCAGCAGGTCGAGGCGACGCAGGTCGCTGGCGGCATCGGGTTGCCAGTGGCCGGCGGCCTGCTCGTCGAGCAGGCCGTCGAGCAGCTCGTCGACGGCGGCGCCGCCGTCGAGCGACTGGTTGCAGAGCAGGACCATGTCGCAGCCGGCGTCGAGCGCCAGCGCCGCCGCTTCCGCGTAGCCCATCGTCGCGCCGGCGACCTGGCGCGCCCCGGCCATGCTGAGGTCGTCGCTGAAGATGGCGCCTTCGAAGCCGAGCTGCAGACGCAGGATCTCCTTCAGCCAGCGCGCCGAGAAGCCGGCCGGCCGCGCGTCGACCTGCGGGTAGATGACGTGGGCCGGCATGACGCTGGCCAACGTCCCCGCCAGCCACTCGTACGGGCGGGCGTCGTCGGCCAGGATCCGCTTCAGCGGCCGCGGATCCACGGGCACCTCGAGGTGGCTGTCCGCGCGCACGAACCCGTGCCCCGGGAAGTGCTTGCCGCAGTTCTGCATGCCGGCCTGGAGCAGGCCGTGCATCAGGCTGCGCGCGAGCGTCGACACCACCCGGGCGTCGCGGTGGAAGGCCCGGTCGCCGATCACCGAGCTCGCGCCGTGATCGAGGTCGAGCACGGGCGTGAAGCTGAAGTCGACGCCGCAGGCGCGCAGCTCGGCGCCGAGCACGTGTCCGGCGGCGCGCGCCGACTCCAGGGCCCGCATGGCGCCGGTGCCGCCGGCGCGGGCGGGCGCGTCGCGCATCCACATCTCGCCGAGCGCGCGCATCGCCGGCAGCTGCGTGAAGCCGTCGGTGCGGAAGCGCTGCACGCGGCCGCCTTCGTGGTCGACGCAGACGAGCAGGTCGGCGCGGATCGACTTGATCTCGGCGACGAGCTCGGTGAGCTGGAGGCGGTCGCGCCAGTTGCGGGCGAACAGGATCATGCCGCCGGTCAGCGGGTGGGCCAGGCGGCGCCGGTCGTCGGCGTCGAGCGAGGTGCCGGCGATGTCGAGGATGATGGGGCGGTGCGTTTCGGTGGTCATGGGTTCTGGGTCTGCTCGACGACGACGAAGCTCGAAGCGTAGTCGGCCTCGTCGCTGACGCTCACGTGGGGGGTCAGGCCGCGCTCGGCGCACCAGCGCGCCAGCGCCCCGTGCAGCCGGATCGACGGCTTGCCGCTCGCTTGCTTGACGATCTCGCACGAGCGCCAGGTCATGGGCATGCGCATGCCGAGCCCGATCGCCTTGGCGAACGCTTCCTTGGCGGAGAAGCGCGTCGCCAGGTAGCGGACGCCGCGCTCGTGCAGCTGGGCGCGACGGGCCCGGAAGAGCTCGATCTCGTGCGGGCCCAGCACCCGCTCCGCGAAGCGATCGCCGCGCCGAGCCAGCACGGCGCGGATCCGGCGCACGTCGCAGAGGTCGGTGCCGACGCCGAAGATCACCGCCGGCTGCCCGCCGTGGCGGCGTCGATGGCGCGGAGATAGGCCCGGGTCGCCTCGGCGGCGCCGAGCTCGAGCATGTCGGCGACGAAGGCATGGCCGATCGACACCTCGAGGACGCCCGGCACCGCCTGCAGGAAGGGCGGCAGGTTGTCGAGGTTGAGGTCGTGGCCGGCGTTGACGCCCAGCCCCGCCGCCTGCGCTGCCCGTGCTGCGGCCGCGAACTCCGCCAGCGACGCCCCCTGCCCCGGCGTGTTCCAGGCTTGCGCGTAGGGCTCGGTGTAGAGCTCGACACGGTCGGCACCGATGGCGCGTGCCGCGGTCATCGCACCCGCGTCGGCACCCATGAACAGGCTGACCCGCACGCCGAGCGCATGCGCCTCGTCGATCAGGGGCGCGAGGCGCGCGCCGTCGACGCCGAGGTCCCAGCCGTGGTCGGAGGTGGCCTGCCCGGCCGCATCGGGCACGAAGGTGCACTGGTGCGGCCGCGTCTCGCGGACGATGGGCATCAGATTGTGGAAGGGGTTGCCCTCGATGTTGAACTCGGCGGCCGGCCAGTCCTCGAGCATCGCGGCGAGATCGTGCACGTCGCCGGTTCGGATGTGCCGCTGGTCGGGACGGGGGTGCACGGTGATGCCGTGCGCTCCGGCGCCGAGGAGGCGTGCCGCCAGACCGGTCACGCTGGGGATCGCCAGCGGGCGCTGGTTGCGCAGCAGCGCGATCTTGTTGACGTTGACCGAGAGCTGGGTGGACCGGCCCCGGTCGTCGAGGCCGATGGTGACCATGGGGTTCATCGGGCGGGCAGGCCGGCGTGCGGCAGGTGGCTTCGGTCCAGGGCTTGCGCTTCGATCATCACCTGGCGCGTGCGCAGCTGCGAGGTGCCGAGATGATAGTGAAGCTGCGCCCGCAGGAGCGGCCTCAGCTCGGCGAGCGACGCCGCCGTCGCCGCCTGCAGACGGGACAGGTCGGCGGACGCGAGTGCCGCCTGGAGCCGGGTCAGCGTCGAGCCGCGCAGGCCGGCTTCGTCCTTGGCCTCGACCACGCCCGCATCCGGGAGGACGACGTAGCGCCGGTCGACCCCTACGGGCTGGCGCGTGGCGGTTTCGACGCCGAGATCGGGCAGCAGGCCGATCTCCTTCAGCAGGACGATCTCGAAGGCGCGCAGCGCGGCCTGCGCCGCCGCGTCGTCGCCGCTGCCGGCGAGGACCGCGACCGTCGCCGCATAGGCGTCGAAGAGCAGCGGGTGCGGGTCGTGGCGGGCGAGCAGCTTCATGAGCAGCTCGTTCAGGTAGAAGCCGCTGAAGAGGGCGGCCCCGGCCGGCATGCCGTGGCCGCCGCTCCACTCGGCACCTCGCAGGGTGTCGACCTCGCGCACCTCGGCGCCCGCCGGCTGCCGCCCCAGCGAGACCTGGATCCGCTGGAACGGGAGCAGGACGCTTCGCAGCTGCGAGAACGGCTTCTTCGCCCCCTTCGCCGCCACCGCGATCCGCCCCTGCTCGCGGGTGAACACGTCGAGGATCAGGCTCGACTCGCTCCAGTCGTAGCGGTGCAGGACGTAGGCCGTGAGGGCCCCGGAGCGATGCGCCACCTAGTCGTAGCCGTAGGAGCGCAGGTGGGCCTCGTCGTCGGCCCAGCCGCTGCGCACCTTGACCCAGACCTCGAGGAACACCTTGGCGTCGAGCAGGTGCTCGAGCTCCTGGCGGGCCTCCGAGCCGATGCGCTTGAGGCGCTCGCCGCCGCCGCCGATGATCATGCCCTTGTGCGCCTCGCGCTCGACGACGATGGTCGCCGCGATCCGGCGCAGCCGGCCCTCTTCCTCGTACTTGTCGATGATCACCGTCGAGGTGTAGGGCAGCTCGTCGCCGGTCAGGCGGAACAGCTTCTCGCGGACGATCTCCGCGGCGAGAAAGCGGTCGCTGCGGTCGGTGAGCGCGTCTTCGCCGTGCAGCCAGGGCTGCTCGGGCAGGTAAGGCTCGACGATCCCGAGCAGGCGCTCGACGTCGGCCGCCTTCTTCGCCGCCAGCGGCACGAACTCGACGAACGGATGCCGCGCCTGCATCGACTGCAGCCAGGGCGCGAGGTCGGCCCGGCGCGTGACGAGGTCCAGCTTGTTGGCGACCAGGACCACCGGCTTGCCGGGCGGCACCAGGGCGAGGACGGTCTCGTCCTCGTTGCCGAAGCGGCCCGCCTCGACCACCAGGAGAACCAGGTCGACGTCGCCTAGCGTCGCCGAAACCGTCCGGTTCAGGGTCCGGTTCAGCGCCGCGGCGTGGCGGGTCTGGAAGCCCGGGGTGTCGACGAAGACGAACTGCGAGCGGCCCGCCGTGCGCACCCCGGTGATGCGGTGCCGCGTGGTCTGCGCCTTGCTCGAGGTGATGCTGATCTTCTGGCCGACCAGCGCGTTGAGCAGCGTCGACTTGCCGACGTTCGGCCGGCCGACGATGGCGACGAGGCCGCAGCGCGTCGGCTGCGGCGCAGCACCCGCTTCGGGGACGTCGTCGCCCGGCATCAGGACTGGAGCGGGCTGCCCGGCTCGTCGCTGTCGCGAAGCGCCTGGAGCATGCGCCGGGCTGCCTCCTGCTCGGCGGCGCGGCGCGACTTGCCTTCGCCCGTCTCGCTCAGGCTGAGCGCCGGGACGGCGCACTCGACCTCGAAGGTCTGCGCGTGCGCCTGGCCGCGCGTGGCGATGATCCGGTAGCTCGGCACCGCGATCCGCCGTGCCTGCAGCCATTCCTGCAGCTCGGTCTTGGCGTCCTTGGCCCAGGTGGCGACGTCGGCGGTCTCGATGATCTCGCCGAAGAGGCTCTGCACGAGCGCCCGCGCGGCCGTGAAGCCGCCGTCGACGAAGGTCGCGCCGAGCAGGGCCTCGAGGGCGTCGGCCAGGATCGACGCGCGCAGCGCACCGCCGCCGCGCGCTTCTCCCTCGCCGAGACGAAGCAGTTCCGGCAGCCCGACCTGCAGGGCCGCGCGGTGCAGGCTGTCCTCGCGGACGAGGTGGGCCCGGATCCGCGTCAGGTCGCCTTCGTCGGAGTCGCCGAGGCGATCGAACAGGAGGCTCGAGACCGCCAGGCTGAGCACGGCGTCGCCCAGGAACTCGAGCCGCTCGTTGTGGTCGGTGCCGAAGCTGCGGTGGGTCAGGGCGCGTTGCAGGAGGTCCGGGTCGCTGAACCGGTGACCGATGCGCTGCTGCAGAGCGACGAGGCTGGAATCCATGCGTGACGAAGGGCTCGCGTGAGTCTGGGGCGAGCCGGCAGGATATCTACTTCGACCGGCCCTCGAACTTGATCAGAAGATAGACCGGGCTCACAAGTTCCACTTCCTTGTTGTACGCGAAGCTTACGACCACCTTGTCGTTTTCCTTGGTGATGGCGAGATCCTTGCCGGTGATCGAGGTGATGGAGTACTCGATGTCCTTCTGGCGCTCGAAGGCGGCCCGTATCTCCGGCACCGTCGTCCCCTCGGTCGTGATCTGGTTGACCGTGCGCTTGATGGTGAAGTATTCGTTCAGGCTGGGCAGGACCCGCATGCCGATCAGCGACAGGAAGCCGATCACGATGGCCCAGAAGAGCAGCCCGAAGAGAGTCACGCCCCGCTGAATGCCCGCCCTGCTCGCTCCTCGGATCATCCGCACCTCCCTTGGTGGCAGCCGCGCGGGCTACCGGAACGACCCGATCCGCTTCAGGTCGCCGAAGTTCATCCAGATGAAGAACGCCCGGCCGATGATGTTCTGGTCGGGGACGAAGCCCCAGTAGCGCGAGTCGAGCGAGTTGTCGCGGTTGTCGCCCATCATGAAGTAGTGCCCGGGCGGAACCTTGCAGGTCACCCCTTCGGCACTGTAGCGGCAGTTCTCGCGGAACGGAAAGCGGTTGCCGTCCTGGCTTCCGAAAAAAGGCGTGGATTGAGGATTAATGAGGATGCGGTGTTCGATGTCGCCGAGCTTCTCCTTGAATTCCAGCGAGTAGCGCCGCGTGTCCTCGTCGTAGAAGCCGGGCGGCGGCAGCGCCTCGACGGGGACCGGCTGGCCGTTGATCGAGAGCTGCTGGTTGCGGAACGTGACCTCGTCGCCGGGCAGGCCGACCACGCGCTTGATGTAGTCGGTGCTCGTGTCGCTCGGGAAGCGGAACACCATGACGTCGCCCCGGGCCGGGTCGTTGTTGTCGACGATCGTGCGGTTGATGACCGGCAGGCGGATCCCGTAATGGAATTTGTTGACCAGGATGAGGTCGCCGATCAGCAGCGTCGGCATCATCGAGCCGGACGGAATCTTGAACGGCTCGAACAGGAACGAGCGCAGCAGGAACACCGCGAGGATCACCGGGAAGAGCCCGGCGGTCCAGTCGAGCCACCACGGCTGCATCAGCAGGGTCTCGCGCATCTCGGCGCTGTTGTCGTCGACCTTGGTGATCCCCTGGCTGGCCAGCTGCTCGCGCCGGGTCGCTTCCTGACGCTCGAACGTGGCCACCGCCCGCCGGCGGCGCGGCGCGAAATAAAAGCGCTCCGCCACCCAGTAGAGGAAGGTCACCAGGGTGAGGACAAAAAGCAGGAGGGAGAAATTCCCGGACCACTTGCCGAAGTACCAGCCGAGCCCGAAGACCCCGAGGCAGGCGTAGAGCAAACCGGTCAGCAAACCCATCAGTCGTCCACTTGGAGAATGGCCAGGAAGGCTTCCTGCGGCACCTCGACGGAGCCGATCTGCTTCATCCGCTTCTTGCCGGCCTTCTGTTTCTCGAGAAGCTTCTTCTTGCGCGTGATGTCGCCGCCGTAGCACTTGGCGATCACGTTCTTGCGCAGGGCCTTGATTGTCTCACGCGCGATGATGTTGGCTCCGATGGCCGCCTGCACCGCAACGTCGTACATCTGCCGCGAAATCAGCTCGCGCATCTTCGACACGACGGCCCGCGAGCGGTACAGGCTCTGGCTCCGGTGGACGATGATGGACAGGGCGTCGACGCGCTCGCCGTTGAGCAAGATGTCGACCTTGACGACGTCGGCGGCCCTGTTCTCCTTGAACTCGTAGTCCATCGAGGCGTAGCCCCGCGAGACGCTCTTCAGCTTGTCGAAGAAGTCGAGGACGATCTCGGCCAGCGGCATGTCGTAGGTCAACATGACCTGGCGGCCGTGGTAGGCCATGTTCTTCTGCTCGCCGCGCTTCAGGTTGGCCAGCGTCATCACGGGCCCGACGTACTCCTGCGGCATGTACAGGTGCACGGTGACGATCGGCTCGCGGATCTCGCCGATCCGGCCGAGGTCGGGCATCTTGGACGGGTTCTCGACCCGCAGCAGCTCGCCGCTGTTGAGCTGGACCTCGTACACCACCGACGGCGCGGTGGTGATCAGGTCCTGGTCGAACTCCCGCTCCAGCCGCTCCTGGACGATCTCCATGTGCAGCAGGCCGAGAAAGCCGCAGCGGAAGCCGAAGCCGAGGGCCTGGCTCACCTCGGGCTCGTAGCGGAGCGAGGAATCGTTGAGCTTGAGCTTTTCGAGGGCGTCGCGGAGCTGGTCGTACTCGCTCGCCTCGGTCGGGTACAGGCCGGCGAAGACCTGCGGCTGGATCTCCTTGAAGCCGGGGAGCGCCTCAGTGGCCACGCCGGCGTTGTTCGGCAGCTTCTTTTCCAGGGTGATGGTGTCGCCGACCTTGGCCGCCTGCAGCTCCTTGATGCCGGCGATCACGAAGCCGACCTCGCCGGCAGAGAGCTTGTCGCGGGCGACCGAGTTCGGCGTGAAGACGCCGAGCTGCTCGGCGCCGTAGACCGAGTCGCTGGCCATCAGGCGGATCCGCTCGCCGCGCAGCAGCTGGCCGTCGACGACGCGCACCAGCATGACCACGCCGACGTAGTTGTCGAACCAGGAATCGATGATCATGGCCCGCAGCGGCCCCTCGGGCCGCCCGCGCGGTGCCGGCATCCGGTGCACCACCGCCTCGAGGATGTCGTCGATGCCCTCGCCGGTCTTGGCGCTGCACGGGATCGCGTGCTCGGCGTCGATGCCGATCACGTCCTCGATCTCGGCCCGGGCCCGATCGGGGTCGGCCTGCGGCAGGTCCAACTTGTTGAGCACCGGGACGACCTCGACGCCGAGGTCCAGCGCGGTGTAGCAGTTGGCGACCGTTTGCGCCTCGACGCCCTGGCTGGCGTCGACGACCAGGAGCGCGCCCTCGCAGGCCGACAGCGAGCGGCTGACCTCGTACGAGAAATCGACGTGGCCGGGTGTGTCGATCAGGTTCAGCTGGTAGCTGTTGCCGTCCCGCGCCTGGTAGGTGAGCGCCGCGGTCTGCGCCTTGATGGTGATACCCCGCTCGCGCTCGATGTCCATCGAGTCGAGCACCTGGGCTTCCATCTCTCGGTCGGAGAGCCCGCCGCAGCGCTGAATGAGCCGATCCGCCAGCGTCGATTTGCCGTGATCGATGTGGGCGATGATCGAGAAGTTGCGGATGTGGTCCATGTCTGCTTCGGCGAAACGGGTCGAGCCTCTGGCACTGCTACAACGGCGAGGCCGTTGCCACGAGACTCATGTCGCGAAGCGATGCGATGCCGCGAAGCGGCGGTTCGGAGTCACCAAAAAAAAGGCACGTCGAATTACTGACGCGCCTTCCAACAAAACGTATGGCAACTGCTTGTTGGGATTTCATTGTAGCCAAAAGGCCCCTTCAGCAACCCGTGCCAAGGCTTGTTTTCTGCACGTTGCGGGCCGCCAACATGAATTCTATCAACAGGTTATCCACAAATGCCTGTGGACTGCCTGGGGGCAATTTTGCGGTCGCGAGTCAGCCGTCACCCCCACCGGACGACTCTTCTTTATAGAGGGCTGCTCCCGAGCTCGCCGACCGGATGGGATGTGGGCGAGCGCCCACGTGCGTTCACCCTGGGTAAACCCTAGCGCGGGCGGAGTATCACGAACGTTGCCGCCTCGCCCCGACGGACGAGCAAGGTCACCGGCTTGGCCTTGTCCGCCTTTGCCATCGCCGCCTCGAATTGCTTGGCGCCGGTGACCTCGACGTTGTCCACCGTGACGATCACATCCCCCTCCCGGACACCCGCACGGGCAGCGATGCCCTCGGCAGCTTCGACCCGGACGCCGTTCTTGATCTTCATCTCGCGCTTCTGCGCATCGGTCAGATCCGCGACGGCGAGGCCGAAGCTGCCGACCGGCGCCGGGGCCTTGGGTGTCTCCCGGTCGGGCGTACGACGAGCCGCGGTCCTTTCGGGCTCCATTTCGGCGACGACGACGCTCACGTCGCGGTAGCCGCCCCGGCGGAAGACCTGAAGGGTGGCCTTGTTGCCGGGCTTGATGCTGCCGACGATGCGCGGCAGCTCGACCGAAGTCTCGACGACGCGGCCATCAACCTTGGCGATGATGTCGCCGGCTTCGATCCCTGCCTTGTCCGCCGGGCCGCCCGACTCGACGCTGCGCACGAGCGCTCCGGTCGGCTTGCCGAGGCCGATGGACTCGGCCACCTCGCGCGTCACCCGGTCGATCACGACGCCGATGCGGCCGCGGATCACGCGCCCGCCGGTGCGCAGCTGCTCGGAGACCCGGCTCGCCTCGTCGATCGGGATCGAGAACGAGATGCCCATGTAGCCCCCGGAGCGGCTGTAGATCTGCGAATTGATGCCGACGACCTCGCCGCGCATGTTGATCAGCGGCCCGCCCGAGTTGCCCGGGTTGATGGCGACATCGGTCTGGATCAGGGGCAGCAGCTCGCCCGTGTCGCGCGACTTGGCGCTGACGATGCCGGCGGTCACCGTGCTTTCCAGGCCGAACGGCGAGCCGATGGCGATCACCCATTCGCCGACCTTGAGCTTGGAGACGTCGCCGATGCGCACCGTCGGCAGCCCGCTGGCGTCGATCTTGACGAGCGCCACGTCCGAGCGCTTGTCGGCGCCGATGGTCTTGGCCTTGAACTCGCGCTTGTCGGCCAGCGTGACGATGACTTCGTCGGCGCCCTCGATCACGTGGGCGTTCGTCATGACGTAGCCGTCAGCGTTCAGGATGAACCCGGAGCCGACTCCGCGCGGCTGGGGGTCGCCGTCCGGCTGCTGCTGAGGCGAGCGCGGCGCCGGCCGGTTCGGCATCGGCAGGCCGAAGCGACGGAAGAACTCGAGCATGTCCTCGTCGACGTCGCCGCCGCCCTGGCCGCTCCGCGCGGCGCGACCGCGCTCCGTGGTCCGGATGTTGACCACCGCCGGCCCGACCTTCTCGACCAGTTCGGTGAAGTCGGGCAGGCCCTGGGCCCGGGCGGCCGCCGGCGCAGCCGTGGCCGTGAAGCCCAGCGCGAGGGCGATCGCGCCGAAGCCGAGGCGGCTGAGGAAGGCGCGCAGCGAAGCAAGGGTCGAGGCCATGAGGGATTCCCGAAGGGGTCGACGTGAAACGACGAGGGAATGAGCCGCCATGT
>NZ_JANODC010000202.1:0-9515 GCF_031412495.1 Rhizobacter sp.
GTCGAGCGGATGAACCTGCTGCTCTTCCACGGCACCATGCCGGAGAGCCTGAAGACGCAGATGGTCACCGCCGTGTCGAGCCGGGTGCTCCCGGCGCCGACCTTCACGACCACGGCGACGACCGGCGGCACGCTGACCAAGGTGGCCGACGAGGGCGGCAGCTTCACGGTCACCGGCACCGGGACGGTCCGCTACGGCGCCGGCATGACCTTCGTCGAGCGCAGCGTCAGCGGAGCGGGTAGCTGCAACACGACCTTCTTCGGCAGCGATCCGATCGTCGGAACGGTCAAGGCCTGCTACCTGTTCACGCCGACTCCGGCGGCAGGCGCCGCATCGGCACCGACGGCGCCGCCGGTGCCGACGAACGCCACGGCCATCAACAACGCCAAGCTCGACCGCGTCTACCTGGCGGTGTTCATGTCGATGGCGTCGCCCGACTATCTGGTTCAGAAATAAGAGGGAATGATCATGTCGCAACTCAACGCTTCGCGCCGCAAGTTCCTGCGCACCGCGTCGGTGGTCTCGGGCTCCGTCGGCGCCGCCGCCGCCCCGTTCGCACTGAACATGGCGAGCCTCGGCACCGCCGCCGCGCAGACCGCCTCCACGGACTACAAGGCGATCATCTGCATGTTCTTCTACGGCGGCAACGATGCGTCGCACATGGTGCTGCGCACGGACACGGCCTCGTTCGCCGAGTACACCCGTCTGCGCAACACCGCGCCCGATTCGATCGCCCTGCTCGCGCCGGGCACCCCGGTCAACAATGGCGCGCCGCGGGCCTCGCCGGCGCGGCTCGGCGGTGTCATTCCGATCACGCCGAAGTTCACCGTGTCGCCGGAGAACGCAGCCTTCACCTACGCCCTGCACCCGAGCATGCCGGAGGTGCAGACGCTGTTCGGCGCCGGACGCCTGGCGATCCTCGCCAATGCCGGGCCGCTGGTCGTGCCGCTGACGCGCCAGGAGTACACGTCGAATTCGAAGCCGCGGCCGCAGGCGCTCGGCTCGCACAACGACCAGCAGTCGACCTGGCAGGCACTCGGCCCCGAAGGCGCGAAGATCGGCTGGGGCGGCCGCCTCGGCGACCTGGTCGCGAGCACCAACGCGAACGTCACCTTCACCAGCATCTCGCTCTCCGGCAACGCGGTCTTCTCGGCCGGGGAAACGGTGTTCCAGTACCAGGTGGGCAACGGCGGCGCGACGGCGATCGGCGGCCTCTCGGGCACGCTGTTCAATTCCATGACGGCGGCGACGACGCTGCGCTCCATCGTCATGGCCGACAACCAGCACCTGTTCGCCAAGGAGTACGCGCAGATCATCAAGCGCTCGGTCGACGCGCAGGCCGCGTTCCAGGTGGCGTTCGCCGCCTCGACCGCGCTGACACCGACCAACTACATCCAGCCGTCGACCGGGAATGCGCAGGCCAACGGCCTGGCCCAGCAGCTGCAGACCGTGGTGCGCGTGATCGGCGCGCGCGCCGGCATCGGCACCAAGCGGCAGGTGTTCTTCGTCTCGATGGGCGGCTTCGACACCCACGACGGGCAGAACATGAACCAGGCCGACCTCCTGGCGCGCATCTCGCATGCCATCGGCTACCTCGATGCGGCGCTGGCGAACGTCAACGGCGTCGACCTGCGCAACAACGTGACCATGTTCACCGCTTCGGACTTCGGCCGCACGATGACCAGCAACGGCGACGGCACCGACCACGGCTGGGGCGGACACCACTTCGTCGCCGGCGGTGCGGTCAACGGCGGCGAAATCTATGGACGGTTCCCGCAGTTCCAGATCAACACCGGGATGGATGCGGCCAACAACGCCTACCTGCCGGTCACGTCGGTCGACACGATCGGCTCGACGGTCGGCAAGTGGTTCGGTGCCAGCGACACCAACCTCGACACCGTGTTCCCCAACCTGCGCAACTTCCCGCGCGACCTGGGCTTCCTGAAGGCCGGCTGACGCGCGACCTGCGTGCTCTGCCAGGGGGCAGCCTGCGGGCTGCCCCTTCTCATTGAGGTCCAGGCACGCCGCGGCGGTACTGGACCGCTTCGGCGAGGTGGGCGACGAGGATGTCCGCGCTGCCTTCGAGGTCGGCCACCGTCCGCGCGATGCGCAGCACACGGTGAAAGCTGCGCGCCGACCAGCCGAGGCGTGACGCCGCCGCCTGCAGGAAGGCGGCCGCGGCAGCCGCTAGCCGGCAGTGGCGGTCGAGCGCTTCACCGGCGAGCTCGCGATTGGGCCCGCCCTGCCGGGCCACGGCACGCTCGTGCGCCGTCAGGACGCGCCGCGCCACGACGGCGCTCGACTCGCCGTCGGCCGCGGACGCGAGGCGCCGCGTGTCGACCGCCGGCACCTCGATGCGCATGTCGATGCGGTCGAGCAGCGGGCCGCTGATCCGCCCCTGGTAGCGCAGCACCGCGTCGGGACCGCAGCGACAGCTGGCCGAGGGGTGGCCGAGCTGGCCGCAGGGGCAGGGGTTCATCGCCGCGACCAGCTGGAAGCGGGCCGGGAACTCGGCCTGGCGGGCGGCGCGCGAGACGACGATGCGGCCGCTCTCGAGCGGCTCGCGCAAGGCCTCGAGCGCAGCGCGCGGGAACTCCGGCAGCTCGTCGAGGAAGAGGACGCCGTGGTGCGCCAGCGACGCCTCGCCGGGTCGCGGTGGCGAGCCGCCGCCGACGAGGGCCGCGGCCGACGCCGTGTGGTGCGGCGCGCGCAGGACCCGGCGCCCCCAGCGCTCGGCGCTGAACGCGCCGGCGACGCTGAGGATCGCCGCCGACTCCAGGGCCTGCTCGTGGGTCAGCGGTGGCAACAGACCGCCGAGTCGTTGCGCCAGCATCGACTTGCCCGTGCCGGGCGGGCCGACCATGAGCAGGCTCAGCTGCCCGGCCGCCGCGACCTCGAGGGCGCGCTTGGCCACCGGCTGCCCCTTGACGTCGAGCAGGTCGGCCAGGGCCGGCGGAGCGGCACGGGCCGGCGGCACCGCAGCGCGGAGCCCGGTCGCGTCGGCAGCCTGCCCGGGCAGGAATGCCCGCACGACCTCGAGCAGGTGTTCCGCGCCGCGAACCGCCAGGCCCGGCACGAGCGCCGACTCGTCGGCGCTGGCGCGGGGCAGTACCAGGGTGCGTGGCTGCGCCGACGGCGCGCGGTGCATCGCGAGCGCCATCGCCAGCGCGCCGGGGACCGGGCGAAGCTCGCCGCCGAGCGAGAGCTCGCCCGCGAACTCGAAGCGTTCGAGGGCGGCCGCGTCGAGGTGCCCGGCCGCAGCCAGGATGCCGAGCGCGATCGGCAGGTCGAAGCGGCCGGACTCCTTGGGCAGGTCGGCCGGCGCCAGGTTGACGGTGACGCGCTTGTTGTGCGGGAATTCGAGGCCGCTCGTCTGCAGGGCGGCGCGAACCCGCTCGCGCGCCTCCTTCACTTCCGTGTCGGCCAGGCCGACCAGGGTGAAGCTCGGCAGCCCGTTGGCCAGATGCACCTCGACCGTGACGGCGGGAGCCTCGAGGCCGCGCAGCGTGCGGCTGTGAACGACGGCGAGTGCCAGGGGAGTCCTTGGAGCCGCGATCGAGTGCGCTGCCCGAGCCGATCTTGTTCGCGATGCGCCGCGCCGGGAACCCTCCTCCGGGCACCCCGCTAGTGCGCCCCCGTTCCGGCGACGCCTCGCCTTGGTGCCTTGACCGGCTGCCTGAGCACCTTGGCGGCGTGTCGGCGGTGTCGAGGCCCTTCCTGGTGCTTGGCACACATCCTGCGAAAGACCCGGCGATCCCAACACCCCCGCAGGAGAAGCCTCGATGAAGAACAGACCGCTGATGCTCGTGCCTTTCCTGACCGCCTTCGCGGCAGGCGCACAGGCTCAGACTCCCGCGGCAGCGCCGGAACCGGCGCCGTCGCCGTTCACCGCCAACGTGTCGGTGACGACGAACTACAAGTTCCGCGGCCAGGACCAGGGCAACAACAAGCCGGCCCTGCAGGGCGGTTTCGACTGGTCGATGAACGGCTTCTACCTCGGCAACTGGAACTCCAGCATCGGCTTCACCAACAGCGGCCTGGAGATGGACTTCTACGGCGGCTACAAGGGGACGATCACCGAAGGTCTCAGCTACGACGTCGGCCTGCTGCAGTACTACTACCCGCAGAAGAGCCGCTCCGTCAATTTCAACACCACCGAGCTGTACGGCGCGCTCACCTATCAGTTCGTGACCCTGAAGTACTCGCACACCGTTTCCAAGGACTACTTCGGCTTCGGCGAAGCGGGCGAGGACGCCGGCCTCGGCTACCGGCCGAAGGGTCGCGGCACAGGCTACCTCGAAGCGAACGCCTCGTTCCCGCTCGTCGACAAGCTCACCTTGAACGCCCACGTCGGCTACACGCGCTACTCGAGCGACCTGCGCAACGCCCGGGCCACGTTCGATGCCGGCGAAGGCGGCACGACGACGGTCGACACGGCCGTTCCGAACTTCTACGACTACCGCATCGGCCTGGCTTACGACCTGGGCTCGGGCTTCTCGGTGTCGGCGGCGATCGCCGGCGCGAACAAGAGAAGCTTCTACGGCGACATCAACAAGGCGCGCGGGATCCTGACGATCAGCAAGGCCATGTAGCGCAGGCCCGGCCGGGCCGGCCGGGGGCGCAGTTCATCGACATCTCTGGAGGAGTGCGACCATGAAAATGGTGACCGCCATCGTCAAGCCGTTCAAGCTCGACGAAGTTCGTGAGGCCCTGAGTGCCATCGGCGTGCAGGGCGTCACCGTGACCGAAGTCAAGGGCTTCGGCCGGCAGAAGGGGCACACGGAGCTGTACCGTGGCGCCGAGTACGTGGTCGACTTCCTTCCGAAGGTGAAGGTCGAGGCGGCGGTCGACGATGCCATCGTCGAGCGCGTCATCGAGGCCGTCGAGGCGGCCGCCCGGACCGGCAAGATCGGCGACGGGAAGATCTTCGTTTCCACGCTCGAGCAGGTCGTTCGCATCCGCACCGGCGAGACCGGCAAGGACGCGCTGTGAGCCCGCACGAGAACAACGGCACCATGAAAAAAATACTTCTCGCCTTCGTGTTCGCCGTGCTCGGCGCGGGCTTTTCGGGCGGCGCCATCGCCCAGGCCGCATCCGACGCCGCCACGGCAGCGCCGGCAGCGTCCGCTGCGCCTGCCACTTCCGCCGCGCCGGCGGCGGCAGCGAGCGCAGCAACCGACGCCGCGTCGGCGCCTGCCGCAGCGGCCCCGGTCGCCAACAAGGGCGACGTCGCCTGGATGCTGGTCTGCACCGCGCTCGTCATCATGATGTCGATCCCGGCACTGGCCCTGTTCTACGGGGGGCTGGTCCGCAGCAAGAACATGCTGTCGGTGCTGATGCAGGTCTTCGTCACCTTCTCGATGATCGTCGTGCTCTGGTGCCTGTACGGCTACAGCCTGGCCTTCACCGAGGGCAACGCCTTCTTCGGCGGCTTCGACCGGCTCTTCATGCGAGGCATGTTCGACGCCTCGGCCGGCACCTTCGCCATGGCCGCGACCTTCAGCAAGGGCGTCTACATCCCCGAGCTGCTGTTCATGGCCTTCCAGGCGACGTTCGCGGCAATCACCTGCTGCCTCATCGTCGGCGCCTTCGCCGAGCGGATGAAGTTCTCGGCGGTGCTGCTGTTCATGGCCCTCTGGTTCACGTTCAGCTACACGCCGATCGCGCACATGGTGTGGTTCTGGATGGGCCCGGACGCGTACACCGCCGCCGCGGTGGTCGATGCCACCAACGCCAAGGCCGGCTACATCTGGCAGATGGGCGCGCTCGACTTCGCCGGCGGCACGGTCGTGCACATCAACGCCGCCGTGGCTGGCCTGGTCGGCGCCTACATGGTCGGCAAGCGCGTCGGCTACGGCCGGGAGGCGTTCACGCCGCACTCGCTGACGCTGACCATGGTCGGTGCGGCGCTGCTGTGGGTCGGCTGGTTCGGCTTCAACGCCGGCTCGGCCCTGGAAGCGGGCAACAGCGCCGTCCTCGCCTTCATGAACACCTTCTCGGCCACCGCCGCGGCGGTGCTGGCCTGGTGCATCGGCGAAGCACTGATGAAGGGCAAGGCCTCGATGCTGGGTGCCGCGTCCGGCGCGGTGGCCGGCCTGGTCGCCATCACGCCGGCCTGCGGCAACGTCGGCCTGCTCGGCGCCATGGTGATCGGCTTCATCGCCGGGTTCGCTTCGCTCTGGGGCGTGAACGGCCTGAAGAAGATGCTCGGCGCCGACGACTCGCTCGACGTCTTCGGCATCCACGGCGTCGCCGGCATCGTCGGCGCGCTGCTGACGGGCGTCTTCAACAACCAGGCGCTCGGCGGCCCCGGGCTGGTCGGCGACTGGGTCACGGCGACGGTCAGCTCGACCCCGATCCTGACCCAGCTCTGGATCCAGACCAAGGCGGTGCTGATCACGATCGTCTGGTCGGGAGTGGTCTCGCTGGTCGCCTACAAGGTGGTCGACATGGTCGTGGGCTTGCGCGTCAGCGAGGAAGACGAGCGGGAAGGCCTGGACATCGCCAGCCACGGCGAGACGGCGTACCACAACTGAGGCGTCGCCCCGGCGACTTCAAAGGGCCACCTGCGGGTGGCCCTTTGTCTTGCGTCGGTCGTCTTGCGGGCTCGGGGCGTCGCCCCATATGCCTAGAATCCTGCTCCCCCGAAGCGGGCTTTGCGCCGCCGGAGCGACCCATGGTTCCCCACCTCATCACCGCCCTCACCGGCCCCATCAACGAGCTCGAGCAGCGCATGCTCGAGTCTCTGCCGGCCATCGAGCGCTGGTTCCGGCTCGAGTGGATGGAGCACACGCCGCCGTTCTACACCTCGGTCGACCTGCGCAACGCAGGCTTCAAGCTGGCTCCGGTCGACACCAACCTGTTCCCCGGCGGCTTCAACAACCTGACGACCGAGATGCTGCCCCTGGCGGTGCAGGCGGCGATGGCGGCGATCGAGAAGATCTGTCCTGAGGCGAAGAACCTGCTCCTCATTCCCGAGAAGCACACCCGCAATTCGTTCTACCTGATGAACGTCGCAAGGCTGATGGAGATCTTCCACCAGGCCGGCCTGAACGTGCGCCTCGGCACGCTCGACGAGACGATCACGGCGCCGACCCAGGTGCCGCTGCCGGACGGCAGCGCCCTGACCGTGGAGCCGCTGCTGCGCACCCGCAACCGCGTCGGGCTGAAGGATTTTGATCCCTGCACCATCCTGCTGAACAACGACCTGTCGGCCGGGCTGCCGAAGATCCTCGAGAACATCCACGAGCAATACCTGCTGCCGCCGCTGCACGCCGGCTGGGCGGTGCGGCGCAAGACGAACCACTTCGCCGCCTACGAGGAAGTCGCCAAGAAGTTCGCCAAGCTGCTCGGCATGGACCCGTGGCTCATCAACCCGATGTTCGCGCGCTGCGGCGAGGTGAACTTCAGCGATGGCTCCGGCGCCGAGTGCCTGACGAGCAACGCCGAGACGCTGCTCGGCAAGATCCGCCGCAAGTACAAGGAATACGGGATCCAGGAAAAGCCGTTCATCATCGTCAAGGCCGACGCCGGCACGTACGGCATGGGCATCATGACCGTGCGCGACCCGAAGGACCTGGCCGACCTGAACCGGCGCTCGCGCAACAAGATGAGCATCATCAAGGACGGCCAGGAGGTGAGCGAGGTCATCCTGCAGGAAGGCGTGCCGACCTACGAGCGCGTCAACGACTCGGTCGCCGAGCCCGTGGTCTACATGATCGACCGCTACGTGGTCGGCGGCTTCTACCGCGTCAACCCGGAGCGCGGCACCGACGAGAACCTCAACTCGCCCGGCGCCAGCTTCGTGCCGCTCGCCTTCGCCGGCTCGAACCAGCTGCCCAAGCCCGGGTCGAAGCCGGGCGCCAGCGCGCCGAACCGGTTCTACATGTACGGCGTGATCGCCCGCCTGGCCATGGTCGCGGCCAGCTACGAGCTCGAGGCGACGGACCCGGACGCCGAGATCTACGAGTAGGACCCGAGGGCCTCGTGGCCGCACGTGGCTCGCGTGCCGAGCCGGCCGGCGGGCACAATCAGCGCCCGCCACCCGAGTCCCGGGCGCGACGTCTTCCTCCCCACCGTGAAACCGCAACGATCCGCATCCAGCACGGCCGCGCTGACGCTGGGTGCGCTCGGCATCGTCTACGGCGACATCGGCACCAGCCCGCTGTATGCGTTGAAAGAGGTCTTCGCCAGCGGCCACGTGCCGCTGACGGCCGGCAACATCTACGGTGTCCTGTCCCTGGTCTTCTGGACGATCACCGTGATCGTCTCGGTCAAGTACGTCGTCCTGATCCTGCGCGCGGACAACAACGGCGAAGGCGGCCTGGTCGCCATGCTGGCGCTCGCCTCCCAGGCGGTGAAGGACAAGCCGGCCTTGCGGCGCTGGCTCCTGATGCTCGGCATCTTCGGCACGGCCATCTTCTTCGGCGACGGCGTGATCACGCCGGCCATTTCCGTGCTCTCCGCCGTGGAGGGCCTGGAAGTGGCGGCGCCGGGCCTGCGCAGCTACGTCGTGCCGATCACCCTCGTCGTCCTGACGGCGCTCTTCGCGTTCCAGCGGCGCGGCACGGAGCGCGTGGGCAAGCTCTTCGGCCCGATCACGGCGCTGTGGTTCCTCGTCCTCGCCGTGCTCGGCATCGTGCACGTCGCACGCAACCCGGCGGTCCTTGCCGCCCTCAGCCCGCATCACGCCATCGGGTTCCTGCTCGCCCACCCCGGCATCGCCTTCATCGCCCTCGGCTCGGTGGTCCTGTGCGTCACAGGCGCCGAGGCCCTCTATGCCGATATGGGGCACTTCGGCAAGGGGCCGATCCGCATCGCCTGGTTCAGCCTGGTGATGCCGGCACTGGTGCTGAACTACTTCGGCCAGGGTGCGATGCTGCTGCTGCACCCCGAAAACGTGAAGAACCCGTTCTACGAGATGGCGCCGCCCTGGGCGCTGTTTCCACTGATCGGGCTGGCCACGCTGGCCACGGTGATCGCGTCGCAGGCGCTCATCACTGCTGCCTTTTCGGTGACGAAGCAGGCCATGCAACTCGGCTATCTGCCGCGGCTGCGCATCCTGCACACCAGCGTGCGCGAGGCCGGGCAGATCTACGTGCCCTTCATCAACTGGGCGCTCTATGCCTGCGTGGTGTTTGCGGTGGTGGTTTTCGGCAGCAGCAGCGCGCTGGCCCATGCCTACGGCATTGCCGTCACCATCGACATGACCATCACCACGGTGATGACCTTCTTCGTCATCCGCTACGCGTGGAAGCTGCCGCTGGCGCTGTGCGTGGGCGCCACGGGTGTGTTCTTCATCGTCGACCTCACCGTCCTCGCCGCCAACGCGGTGAAGGTGCTCGAAGGAGGCTGGTTCCCGCTGCTCATCGGCACGGCGATGTTCACGCTGATGGTGACCTGGCAGCGCGGCCGCGCGATGCTGGGCGACAAGCTGCGCGAAGAGGCCCTCGCGCTGCCGGATTTTTTGGCGTCCCTCTTCATCAGCCCGCCGCTGCGTGTGCCCGGCACGGCCG
>NZ_JANODC010000203.1:0-3952 GCF_031412495.1 Rhizobacter sp.
GGCCGCCGGCCGCCACGGCAAGCTGGTGCGCACGATGGAGAACTTCGTCTCGCCGCTGCGCGAGGCCGGCGCGCCGGTCACGGCCGAGCCCGACGTGCCGGCGGCGGCGAAGGCCTGAGGACGGCGACGTCATGGCCACGCAGCCGCCCCTGCCGTTCCGCCACGAGGCGATGGCCGAGATCGACGGCGCCCTACTGGCCGGCTGGCCGCTGCCGCAGCTCGGCGAGGAGAGCGACAAGGAGGAGCGCGGCCGCGTGCTCGTGGTCGCGCACCAGGTGACGGTGAACTGCATGCGCTACCTGCTCGAGCGGCTCGACGAGGCCGAGATCCTGGCCATCGACAAGGTCGCCGACGTGCCGAACTGCGGCGTCACCGCCTACGAGTTCGACCCGGCCGCCGGCCGCCACGGCAAGCTGGTGCGCACGATGGAGAACTTCGTCTCGCCGCTGCGCGAGGCCGGCGCGCCGGTCACGGCCGAGCCCGACGTGCCCGCCGCGGCGAAGGCCTGAGGAGGCGATGCCATGGCCACGCAGCCGCCCCTGCCCTTCCGCCACGAAACGATCGTCGAGATCGACGGGGCCCTGCTCGCCGGCTGGCCACTGCCGCAGCTCGGCGAGGAGAGCGACAAGGAGGAGCGCGGCCGGGTGCTCGTCGTCGCTGGCAGCCGCGAAATGCCCGGCGCCGCCTGGCTCGCCGCCGTCGCTGCCCTGCGCGCCGGCGCCGGCAAGCTGCAGGTGGCCACCGCCGCGAGCGTCGCCGCGGGGCTGGCCTTGCTGCTGCCGGAGGGGCGCGTGATCGGCCTGCCCGAGACGGGCTCCGGCGGCTTCACGATGGCCGGGCTGGAGCGGCTGGAGCCGCTGCTCGGCAAGCTGGATGCCATCGTCATCGGCCCCGGCCTGCAGGACGAGACCGCGACCCGCCTCTTCACGCGCGGCCTGGTCGAGCGCGCTGGCGGCCGCGCCGCCTTCGTGCTCGATGCGCTGGCGATGAACGTGGTGGTCGACTTCACCGACTTCGCCCGCCCGCCGTTGCTGACGCCGCACGCGG
Organism: Rhizobacter sp.; assembly: GCF_031412495.1. GTDB lineage: Bacteria > Pseudomonadota > Gammaproteobacteria > Burkholderiales > Burkholderiaceae_C > Schlegelella_A. The sequence goes on from NZ_JANODC010000203.1 coordinate 1,048, forward strand.
GCGAGATGGCGCACCTGACCGGGCACGAAAAGGCCGACATCGAGGCCGACTCCGAGCGCCACGCGCGCGAGGGCGCCGGCCGCTGGAACGCGGTCGTGGCGCTGAAGGGCGCGACCACGGTCATCGCCGCGCCCGACGGCCGCGCCTGGCGCCATTCGCGCGGCCACGTCGGCCTCGCCACCTCGGGCTCGGGCGACACACTGGCCGGCATCGTCGGCGGCCTGGCGGCGCGCGGCGCACCGCTGGAGCAGGCGGCCGCCTGGGGCGTGGCGCTGCACGCGCAGGCGGGGCTGGCGCTGGCCGAGCGGGTCGGTGCGCTCGGCTACCTGGCGAGCGAGCTGCCGGCCGAGGTGCCGCGCCTGATGGAACGGCTGGCCCGAGGGGAGGGACGATGACGACGACTACCGCCAAAGCGAAGCCGAAGGCGGGCGCGGAAGCCTCCCTCGACCCCTACTTCGCGAAGCGCGACTTCAATGTCACCAGCGAGCCGAAGGGCGGCAAGGCGTCGGCCGGCCAGCTCGCCTTCGTCATCCAGAAGCACGCCGCGTCGCGGCTGCACTATGACTTCCGCCTCGAGCTCGACGGCACGCTGAAGAGCTGGGCCGTGCCGAAGGGGCCGAGCCTCGACCCGGCCGACAAGCGCATGGCCGTCCACGTCGAAGACCACCCGATCGACTACGGCGGCTTCGAGGGCACGATCCCGAAGGGCCAGTACGGCGCCGGCCAGGTGATCGTGTGGGACAACGGCAGCTGGGAGCCGGTGGGCGACCCGCTCGAGGGCTACCGCGCCGGCAAGCTCAAGTTCCGCCTGAACGGGAGAAAGCTCGCGGGCGGGTGGACCCTGGTGCGCATGCACGGCCGCGCCGCCGAGCGCCAGGAGCCGTGGCTGCTCATCAAGGAGCGCGACGACGAGGCCCGGCCCGCTTCGGAGTACAGCGTCGTCGACGCCGAGCCGGCGAGCGTGCTCTCGGGCGCGACGATCGCCGACAAGCCGGTGGCGTCGCCCAAGGAAGCGGCCAGGGAAGCCAGCGATGGGAAGCCGGCGCCGAAGGCAGCGAAGAAAGCCGCCAACAAGGCAGCCAAACCTTCGGTGAAACACGAGCCTCCCGCCGGCCCCGCTCTTCCCGCCGGTGCCAAGCCGGCCGCCCTTCCGCAAACCTTCGCGCCGCAGCTCGCCACGCTCGTCACCGAGGCGCCGAAAGACGGCGGCTGGTCGTACGAGATCAAGTTCGACGGCTACCGGCTGCTCGCCCGCGTCGACGGCGACGACGTGCGCCTGTTCACGCGCAACGGCAACGACTGGTCGGACCGCATGCCGGGCCTGGTGCAGGCGGTGCGCGGGCTGAACGTGGGCTCGGGCTGGCTCGACGGCGAGATCGTCGTCCCCGGCGAGCACGGCGCGCCCGACTTCAACCTCCTGCAGAACGCCTTCGACGGGGCGCGCACGGAGAGCATCCTGTACTACCTGTTCGACGTGCCGTATTGCGCCGGCCACGACCTGCGCGCCGTGCCGCTCGCCGAGCGGCGCGCCCTGCTCTCGAGGCTGATCGACACCGCACCCTTCGGTCGCATCCGCTTCAGCGAGGACTTCCACTCCAGCCCGGCCGAGCTGCTCAACAACGCCTGCCGCATGAAGCTCGAAGGCGTGATCGGCAAGCGCGTCGACTCGCCTTACGTGTCGAAGCGAAGCCCGGCCTGGATCAAGCTCAAGTGCACGCAGCGGCAGGAGTTCGTGATCGGCGGCTGGACCGACCCGAAGGGCTCGCGCACCGGCATCGGCTCGCTGCTGCTCGGCATCCACGACGAGGCCGGCGACCTGCGCTACGCCGGCGCGGTGGGCAGCGGCTTCGACCAGCATTCGCTCGCCGCGGTGAAGAAGGCGCTGAGCGCGCTCGACACCGACAAGACGCCGTTCGCGAACAAGCCGCGCGAGGTGAAGGGGCACTGGGTGGAGCCGAAGCTCGTCGCCGAGGTGTCGTTCGGCGAGTGGACGCCGGACGGCCGCGTCCGCCACTCGGTGTTCCACGGCCTGCGCGACGACAAGCCGCCGGCGAGCGTCACGCGCGAGGCGGCGGCGCCGACCGAGCGCGTCGCGGCCGCGGCAGAAGCCGAGGTCGGGGCGGCGCCGAAAGGCAAGGCAGCGGCGAAGAAGGCCGCCGCGACGACGGCAGCCGCGAAGCCGGCGTCTGTGCCGCCGCCAGCGAAGGCCACACCCGCGAAGAAGCGCAGCGGCGAGAGCGCCAGCGTCGAAGGCATCCGCATCAGCAACCCGGGCCGCGTCGTCGACGCATCGACGGGCGCGACCAAGCTCGACGTCGTCAACCACTACCTCGAGGTCGCGCGCCTGATCCTGCCGCACCTCGTCACGCGTCCGGTGTCGCTGGTGCGCGCGCCGGCGGGGCTGGCCGGCCAGCTCGTCTTCCAGCGCCATGCGGCGTCGCTGCGCATTCCCGAGCTGAAGGAGCTCGACCCTGCGATCTCGCCGGAGCGCGCGGCGATGGTCGAGGTCGATTCGTTCACCGGGCTCATCGGCTCGGCGCAGGCCAACGTCATCGAGTTCCACACCTGGAACACGACGACGAAGGACACGACGAAGCCCGACCGCATGATCTTCGACCTGGACCCGGGCGAAGGCGTCAGCTGGGCGCAGGTGCGCGAAGGCACCGAGCTCACCGGCTCGCTGCTCGCCGAGCTGGGCCTGGCGAGCTTCGTCAAGACGAGCGGGGGCAAGGGCCTGCACGTCGTCGTGCCGATCACGCCGAAGGAAGACTGGGACACCGTCAAGGCGCTGTCGAAGCGCATCGTCGAGCACCTGGCCGAGGTCATCCCGGATCGCTTCGTCGCCAAGAGCGGGCCGAAGAACCGCGTCGGGAAGATCTTCGTCGACTACCTGCGCAACGGCTTC
>NZ_JANODC010000204.1:0-11288 GCF_031412495.1 Rhizobacter sp.
ACCACCACCTCCAGCGCGGCGCAGGCACCCGCCGGGGCTGCCGCGCCGGCAACCTCGCCGGGCGCGGCCACGGCATCGCCGGCCGGCGCGAACGCGCCCAGTCCCTTCGGCCCGACGCGCACCGTCAAGTCGAGGGACGGCCGCTTCGACGGCGAGATCGTCGGCAGCTTCGCGCCCGGGAGCCGCTTCGCGAAGCTGCAGATCGGCATGACCTTAGAAGAGGTCACGGCCCTCATCGGCGCGCCCGACAACATGGTCCGGCACGAGACCGGCAAGCGCTGGATCCCGTTCTACTACGGCAACGACTCGCAGCGGCTGCAGGTGCTCTACCGGCGCGAGGGCTGCCTGACCTTCACCGGCGGCAACGTCTTCGGCGGCGGCGGCAACGAGCTGGTCCGCATCACCGCGACGCAGCGCCAGGACTGCCTGAGCTGATGGACGACGAACCCGCCGACGCCGGCGCGCCCGAGCGGCCGTCGCTGATCGACTATCCGTCGGCCTTTCCGATCAAGGTGATGGGCATGAACGTCGACGGCTTCGTGCACGCCGTGACCGAGATCGCCCGCCGCTTCGACCCCGCCTTCGATGCCTCAACGGTCGAGCTGCGCCCGAGCAGCGGTTCGAAGTACCTCGGGGTGACCGTGACCGTGACCGCGACCAGCCGCGAGCAACTCGACGAGCTGTACCGGACGCTGTCGACGCATCCGATGGTGCGGGTGGTCCTCTGAGCCGCGGCGGCGGCCGGGCGCGATGATCGTCAGGCGCCTGGGCACCGTCGCGCACGACCTCGCCTTCGAGGCCATGCGCGCCTTCACTGGCGCGCGCGGCGCCGGCACCGAAGACGAGCTCTGGCTGTGCGAGCACCCGCCGGTGTTCACCCAGGGCATCGCCGGCCGCGCCGAGCACGTCCGCGACGCCGGCCCGATCCCGATCGTCGCCACCGACCGCGGCGGCCAGGTGACGTACCACGGGCCCGGCCAGGTCGTCGCCTACCCGCTGGTCGACCTTCGCCGGCTCGGCATCTACGTCAAGGAGTACGTCTTCCGGCTCGAGCAGTCGATCCTGAAGACGCTCGAGGCCGTCGGGGTGACGGGGCACCGGGTGCGCGGCGAGCCCGGCATCTACGTCCGCCTCGCCGACCCGTTCAGCCACGCCGGCCTGCCCCCGGTCGACGTGGCCGATCCGTTCGCCGGGCTGGGCAAGATCGCCGCCGTCGGCGTCAAGGTCAGCCGCCACTGCGCCTACCACGGCCTCGCGCTGAACGTGGCCATGGACCTTCGCCCCTTCGAGCGCATCGACCCGTGCGGGCACGCCGGGCTGCGCACGGTCGACCTTTCTACAATCGGGGTCCAGGCCACGCCGGACGACGTCGCGGCCACGCTCGGCGACAAGCTCGCCGCCTACCTGAGCCCCCGATGATCCCTTCGCCGACGAACGACGCCGCGACCGCCGAGCCGAAGCCTTACGACGCCGGCGTCAAGCAGAAGGCCGAAGCGAAGACCTCGCGGATCCCCATCCGCATCGTGCCGGCCGGCGAGGTTCTGAAGAAGCCCGACTGGATCCGCGTCAAGGCCGGCTCGGCGAGCTCGCGCTTCTACGAGATCAAGCAGATCCTGCGCGAGCACCGCCTGCACACGGTGTGCGAGGAAGCGTCGTGCCCGAACATCGGCGAGTGCTTCGGCAAGGGCACGGCGACCTTCATGATCATGGGCGACAAGTGCACGCGGCGCTGCCCGTTCTGCGACGTCGGGCACGGCCGGCCCGACCCGCTCGACGCCGACGAGCCCCTGAACCTGGCCCGGACCATCGCGGCGCTGAAGCTGAAGTACGTCGTCATCACCAGCGTCGACCGCGACGACCTGCGCGACGGCGGCGCGGCGCACTTCGTCGCCTGCATCGAGAAGACGCGCGAGCTCTCGCCCCGGACCCGAATCGAGATCCTGACGCCCGACTTCCGCGGCCGCATGGACCGCGCCCTCGAGATCCTCAAGGCGGCGCCCCCGGATGTGATGAACCACAACCTGGAGACCGCGCCCCGCCTCTACAAGCAAGCCCGGCCCGGCTCCGACTACGCCTGGTCGCTCGACCTGCTCAGGCGCTTCAAGGAGTTCGCGCCCGACGTGCCCACGAAGAGCGGCGTGATGGTCGGCCTCGGCGAGACCGACGACGAGATCCTGCAGGTCATGCGCGACATGCGCGCGCACGGCATCGACATGCTGACGATCGGCCAGTACCTGGCGCCGAGCAGCCACCACCTGCCGGTGCGCCGCTACGTGCACCCGGACACCTTCCGCATGTTCGAGGCCGAGGCGAAGGCGATGGGCTTCACGCACGCCGCCGTCGGCGCGCTCGTGCGCTCGAGCTACCACGCCGACGAGCAGGCGCACGCCGCCGGCGTCGACGGGGCGCTCGCCACCGGCGCCGCCTGAGTGGCCCTCGGCACGGTCACCGCCGAGCCGGATTTCGCCTGCGGCAACTGCCACCAGCCCATGCAGCGCCTGGTACTGCCAGGCCACTATGCAAGCCGTGTCGAGATCGACCTGTGCCCGCACTGCGACCTGGTCTGGTTCGACTTCACCGAGACCGCGCAGGTCACCGGCCCGGCTTTGCTCGACCTCATCGGAACGATGGCGAAGTCGCAGACGCTGCCGCACGAGATGCTGCACGCGAAGGCGGCCTGCCCGCGCTGCGACGGGCCGGTGAAGATCGTCCACAACCAGTCGCGCTGGGGCCGCTCCACGCAGCTGCAGTGCGAGAAGCGGCACGGCGCCTACCAGACGTTCGCGCAGTTCCTCGGCGAGAAGGGGCTGCTCCGCCCGATGTCGCGCATCGACCGGGCCCGCCTGGTCCGCGACCGCGGCCACATCGACTGCGTCAACTGCGGCGCGCGCATCGACGCCGCCGACGAGACCTGCCACTTCTGCCGCTCGGTGCCCAGCCTGCTCGACGTCGCCCGGCTGGCCCGCGCGCTCGACCCGCACGAGATGCTCGAGCCGCACGCCGCGCACGCGACGCCGACCCGGCAGCAGGCGATGCAATGCGCGGCCTGCGGCGTCGCCCTGCCGCAGGGCGAAACGGTGAGCTGTTCGCAATGCGGCGCGACGCTGGCGATCACCCGCCTCGCCGAGGCGCACGCCAGCGTCGAGGCGCTCGCCCCGGCGTTGCGGGCGGCGGCCGAGCGACCGCCGGCCAAGGTCGTGCAACGCCGCCTGGAGGCGCTCGCCGGCGATCTGCCGCGCCGGCGCGAGTGGGTCGCGGGCATGGAGGCCGGGGCGCGCGAGCGTCGCGGTCATGGCGAAGAGCCCTTCGAATGGTCGTCGCTGTGGAAACGGCGCACGAACCCGGTTCGGGCGGTCCTGCTGGCCCTGGTCGTTTGGTTCGTCTGGTCGCGCTGGGGCTGATGGCGTCGGCCTCGGCCAGCTCGACGCAGCGGCGCCCGTGACGGCAACCCTGTTCGCGCTCGGCGCGATCGCCCTCTGGGCCACCCTGGCCGCGCTCGGCGTGGCGCTCGCCCATGTGCCGCCGTTCCTGCTCACCGGCCTGGCCCTGGTCATCGGCAGCGTGCCGGCGTGGCCGCTGGCGCGCCAATGGCGCGTCCCCGCGTCGACCCTGTTGCTCGGCGTGTACGGCCTGTTCGGCTTCCACTTCCTGCTCTTCCTCGCCCTGCGCCACGCGCCGCCGATCGAAGCCAACCTGGTCAACTATCTCTGGCCGCTGCTGATCGTGGTGCTGGCCCCGGCCCTCCTGCCGGCCGTGCGGCTGCGCGCCGTCCATGTGCTGGCGGCGCTGGCCGGCTTAGCCGGCGCCGCGCTCGCGATCCTCGGCGGCCGCGATGTCTCCGGCACGCTGGCCTGGGGCTACCTGCCGGCCCTGGGCTCGGCCTTCATCTGGGCCAGCTACTCGCTGCTCACGAGGCGCGTGCCGCACTTCTCGACCGCTGCGATCGGCCTGTTCGGTCTGGTGTCCGGCGTGCTGGCGCTCGCCTGCCACGCGTGGCTGGAGCCGGCGGCGAGCCTGTCGGCACGCGACTGGGTGCTGCTGGCGATCACCGGGCTGGGCCCGCTCGGCGCCGCCTTCTTCCTCTGGGACGCGGCCCTCAAGCGCGGCGACCCGCTGCGCATCGGCATCCTCAGCTACCTGACGCCGCTCGCGTCGACCCTCCTGCTGGCCGCCAGCACCGATCGTCCGCTGACGGCGTGGATCGGCGTCGCGGCGGTGCTGATCGTCGGCTCTGCCGTGGTCGGGATGCGGGCGCGCTGATCGCTCCGGCAAATCGCGACAATCCAGCTCCGGCACCAGCCGATTCAGGAGCTTCGATGCAACGACGACGTGTGACCGCCCTTCTTGCCGCAACGACGTGCCTCGCGCCCGCGTTTCTCTCGGCGGCGGAAGTGAGCGAGGCGGACGCCGCCTCCGGCCTGCGCGCCGCGCTCGAGCGGGGCGCGTCGGCCGCGGTTTCGCTGCTGGGCCGAGAGGACGGCTTTCTCGGCAACCCGAAGGTGCGCATCCCGCTTCCCAAGTTCCTCGAGGACGGGGCCAAGCTGCTCAAGTTCACCGGCCAGCACAAGCGCGTCGACGAGCTCGTCACGGCCATGAACCGCGCTGCCGAGGCGGCCGTGCCGGAAGCGAAAGGCCTGCTCCTCGCGGCCGTGAAGTCGATGAGCGTCGGCGACGCGCGCCGCATCGTCGGCGGCGGCGACGACTCCGTGACGCGCTTCTTTGCCGACAAGACACGGGCGCCCCTGGGCGAGCGCTTCCTGCCCATCGTCACGCGCGAGACGCAGCGCGTGGATCTCGCGGCGCGCTTCAACGCGGTCGCCGGCAAGGCCGCCAACATGGGGCTCGTCAAGGGCGACGACGCCAACATCGAGCGCTACGTGACGCGCAAGGCGCTAGACGGCCTCTATCTGATCATCGGCGAGGAAGAGCGCAAGATCCGTCAGGACCCGATCGGCACCGGCAGCGCGATCCTCGCGAAGGTGTTCGGGCGCTGAGGCCCGGCGCGTCAGAGGCTGCGCGACAGCTCGAACATCAGCGCCGCCGGCAGCGAGCTGGCGATCACGTCGCGCCCGATCCGGGCCATCTTGGCGCCGTTGGTTCCCGACATCTCGAAGGTCGAGCCCTGCTCGAGGATCTCGATGAAGACGAAGTCCGGCACCTCGGCCAGGATCTCGTCGCGGAAGTGGGTGAAGCGGCCGCCCTTCTGGATCGACTCGACGACGATCGCGTGCGGCAGGCCTTCGCGGCAGAAGCTCGCCGCTTCGTCGATCGAGCTGACGAAGTCCACCAGCATGCTCATGTTGCGCAGCGCATCGCGGATGAGGAGCCGCATCTCGCGCCGGGAGGCGACCACGAGCACGTGGCTGCCGGCCAGGGCCTTCGAGTTGCCCGACTGGCTGGAGCTGTCGTCGATCTCGGTTGCCGACAGTCCCTCCATCTCCTCGCCCGCGGTCTGCGGGAACTCGATGACCAGGGTCGTCACGCCGTCCTCGTCCTTGCGGTCGACGACCAGGTTCATGGTCCACGAGGTCTGCTCGATCAGCCGCCAGGTCAGCGAGTCGAGGCGGGGCGGCACCGCCGTGGTGACGCTGTCGTCGACCTGGTCGGCCGGCCGGTGCGCGAAGCGGCAGGTCAGACGCGCGTGCACGGGCCATGTCTTGAAGTCGACGTTGAAGGCGATGTGCGCGTGGGCGTTGGCCAAGGCCCAGTCGAGGATGGCATTGAGCAGGCTGAAGAGCAGCGAGCCGTCGACGATGACGCGTGCCGATCTGAGTTGCGGCTTCAGCGCAATGCCGCGCGCCTGAGTCTCGCGGCTGCGCAAGGTGAGGACGCTCTTCAGCACCTCCTCGAGTTGCAGCACCTCGTGCGACTGGCGCACGCGTCCGGTGGCGAAGCGCGTCAGCTGCTGGCCGATCATGCCGGCCTGGCGTGCCTGCTCGACCTCGTCGCGCAGCGCGCGCAGGCCGGCCCGGTCGATCTGTCCGGTCGACGTGAGAAGGTGGATGCGCTCGAGGGCCGCCGTCAGCGGCTCCGCGATCTCAACGCCGACCTGCGACACCAGCTCGTGCCACCGCTGGTCCCCGTCGGGCGTGGCGGGGCGGCGAGGAGCGGAGACGCTGGCGGCTTGCGGGCTGGGCGGCATGACGGTGTTCTTCTCGGCGCGGGGGAAGAACCCCTGCTTGGTCGGTCGGGAAGTGTCCGGCGCGGCCATGGCGGGCGCCAGTCGGCCGGTCCGCCGCCAGGGACCCTTCGATCAGAAAGGGGCGGAATGTGACAACTTGTTCACTGTTTGCGCCCTTCAGTTCCTCAGATCGCGCCCACCTCACGCAGCGCCCGGATCGCCGCCGTGTCGAATCCGTACTCGGCAAGGACTCCTTCGGTGTCCTCGCCCAGGAGCGGCGGCGACCGGCGGTACTGCACCGGTGTCGCCGACAGCTTGATCGGGCTGGCGACCAGGCGCACGCTGCCGGCGAGCGGGTGCGCCACGTCGACCGCCATGCCCCGGGCCAGTACCTGCGGGTCGGCGAAGACATCGGCCAGGTCGTTGATCGGCCCGCACGGCACCTTGGCGGCGTCGAGCGCGGCCAGCCAGTCGGAACGTGTCCTCCGCTTGAGGTGCTCGGCGAGGAGGGGCACGAGCACCCCACGGTTGCGCACCCGGCCGGCGTTGCGCGCGAAGCGCGGGTCCTCGGGCAGATTCGGGCAGCCGGCGACCCGGCAGAAGCGAGCGAACTGGGCGTCGTTGCCGACGGCGAGGATCAGGTGTCCGTCGGCAACCGCGAACACCTGGTAGGGAACGATGTTCTGGTGCGCATTGCCGGCCCGCTCGGGCGCCACGCCCGTGGCGAGATAGCCGGCGCCCAGGTTGGCCAGCATGGCCACCTGGGTGTCGAGCAGGGCCATGTCGATCGCCTGGCCCAGCCCGGTCAGGTCGCGGTGGCGCAGCGCGGCCAGGATCGCCGTCGCCGCGTACATGCCTGTGAAGAGGTCGGCCACCGCCACGCCGACCTTCTGCGGCCCGCCGCCGGGCGCCTCGTCGGCGATCTCGGCGCGTGACGGCCCGGTCACGCTCATCAGCCCGCCGCGGCCCTGGATGGCGTAGTCGTAGCCTGCCTGCTCGCGATACGGCCCGGTCTGGCCGTAGCCCGTGATCGAGCAGTAGACGAGACGCGGATTCAACGCCAGCAGCGAGGCCGCGTCGAGGCCATGCCGGGCCATGTCGCCGACCTTGAAGTTCTCGATCAGGACGTCGGCGCGGCGGGCCATGGTGCGCACCAGGTCGGCGCCCTGAGGATTCGCAAGGTCGATGGTGACCGAACGCTTGTTGCGATTGGCGCCCAGGTAGTAGGCCGCTTCCGCCGTTTCCCGGCCTTGGCTGTCTTTCAGGAACGGCGGCCCCCAGCCGCGTGTGTCGTCGCCCCCGGGCTGTCCGTCGCCGGGCGGCCGCTCGATCTTGACGACGTCGGCGCCGAGGTCCGCGAGCGTCTGCGTGCACCACGGACCGGCGAGCACCCGGGTGAGGTCGAGCACTTTCAGGCCGGCGAGGGCCTGCGGCGTCGTCGGCGTCCGGCCGGTCGAGTCGCCGGCAGCGGGGGCGGCAGGGGGCGGGCGGCTGTCCTTCACGCGTGGATTGTCGGCGAGCGCCCCGCCGCAGCCTCGACATCGTTGGCGAGTGGCGGCCACGGCCTCGATAATGGGCCGATGACGTCCCCCGCTCGCCGACCCCGCGATCGTCGGGCCAGGGTGATGGTGTCGATCGTCGCTCTCGTGCTCGCCGGCTGCTTTCCGGCCTTCGACTGGCGCGAGTCGCGCCCCGAAGGCAGCGGCGCGGCCCTGCTGTTTCCCTGCCGTCCGGACCGCCACGAGCGCAGCGTCCAGGTCGCGGCGACCGCATTGCGCATGCAGCTGCATTCGTGCAAGGCGGCAGATTTCACCTTTTCGCTGTCGGTGCTCGACGCCGCCGGACCGCTCGAGGTCGCGCCGCTGCTGGTGGCCTTGCGGCAGCAGGCCATCGGCAACGTCGACGGCAGGGCCGCCGTGCTGCAGCCGCCGGCCATTCCCGGCGCGACGCCGAACGCGGAGAGCCGGTTCCTCCGCATCGAGGGCCGCTACCCGGAAGGGCGCCGTGTCGTCGTCCACGCCGCCTTCTTCGTTAAGGGCCTCAGGATCTACCAGGCGACGGTGGTCGGCCCGGGCGAATGGCCCCGCGGCGAATCGCTCGAGACCTTCTTCGATGCCATCCGCCTCGCCTAGCCTCCCGCCGATGCGGCCCGGAACTCACCAATAATCCGCCGCCATGCCGGGACTGCTGATCATCGCCCACGCACCGCTCGCCACGTCGCTGAAGGCCGTCGCCGAGCACGCTTATCCCGACTGCGCGGCGCAGCTGGCCGTGCTCGATGTGCAGCCCGACACCCCGATCGAGGAGGTCGAGGCCGAGGCAAGGCGCCTGCTTCAGACGGTGCGCAGTCCCGAGGCCCTGATCCTGACCGACGTCTTCGGCGCGACGCCCTGCAATATCGCCCAGCGCGTCGCCGACGGGGTGCAGGTCAAGGTGGTTGCCGGCGTCAACGTGCCGATGCTGTGGCGGACCCTCTGCTACGCCGACGAGCCTCTCGATGCGGTGCTGGCCCGCGCCGTCGCGGGTGCGACCCAGGGTGTCATGCAGGTGGCCACCTCACGGCCCCAGAACCAGACGCTGAAGGCGCGAACCAGTGATCAGATCGACCATCAGGATCAGTAACAAGCTGGGCCTGCCCGCGCGTGCATCGGCCCAGCTGACGAAGCTCGCCGGCGGCTTCAAGAGCGAGGTGTTCATGAGCCGAAACGGCCGCCGCGTCAATGCCAAGAGCATCATGGGCGTGATGATGCTGGCGGCCGGCGTTGGCTCCGAAGTCGAGGTCGAGAGCGAGGGCGAGGACGAGGAGACCGCCATGCGCGCGATCACTGCCCTTTTCGAGGACAAGTTCGGCGAGGGGCAGTAGCCGCTCTCCTTGCGGGGGCCGGACCCGATGCAGGACGGCCATGGCCGCTGCTAGGATCGATCGCATGAGTTTCCAGCTCTTCGGCTTGCCCGTATCGAAGGGCATCGCGATCGGCCGGGCCGTGCTGGTCGCTTCGAGCCGGATCGACGTCGCCCACTACTACGTGCGCGCCGGCGAGGTCGAGGCCGAGATCGAACGTCTGCGCAGCGCCCGCGACCTGGTCGCCGGCGAACTCGCTGCGATGCAGCGCGACCTGCCGCTTGATGCCCCCGCGGAGCTGTCGGCGCTGCTCGACGTGCACCTGATGCTGCTCCATGACGACACCCTGTCCGGAGCCACCAAGCAGTGGATCCACGAGCGCCACTACAACGCCGAATGGGCCTTGTCGGCACAGCTCGAGGTCCTGGCGCGCCAGTTCGACGAGATGGAGGACGAGTACCTGCGCGAGCGCAAGGCCGATCTCGAGCAGGTCGTCGAGCGGATGCTGGGTGTCCTGGCCCGCGGCGAGGATGGCGCCTCGCCCGTGGCCGCGCACCGCACCCTGGCGGTGGCCGGCGGCGACCCGCTTGTCCTGGTGGCGAGCGACATCTCGCCGGCCGACATGCTGCAGTTCAAGGGCGGCGTCTTCCTGGGCTTCGTGACGGACGTCGGCGGCCGCACCTCGCATACGGCGATCGTCGCCCGCAGCATGGACATTCCGGCGGTGGTGGGGGCCCGTGAGGCGAGCCGGCTGATCCGTCAGGACGATTGGCTCGTCATCGACGGCGAAACCGGGACCGTGCTCGTCGACCCGCCGCCTTCGGTGATCGAGGAGTACCGGACGATCAAGCGCGAGCGCGAGCGCAGCCGGGCCCGGCTGGCGCGCCTGCGCCATCTCCCGGCGGTGACGCTCGACGGCCAGCCCGTCGAGCTGCTGGCGAACATCGAGCGTCCCGAAGACGCGGCGCTGGCCCTGAAGGCAGGGGCCGTCGGCATCGGTCTGTTCCGCAGCGAGTTCCTGTTCATGAACCGCGACGGCGAGCTGCCGGGCGAGGACGAGCAGTTCGAAGCCTATCGAATGGCCGTCGTTGCGATGCGCGGCATGCCCGTGACCATACGAACGGTCGACATCGGCGCCGACAAGGCCCTCGACCGCATGTCGGCCCACGAGCTCAGGCACGAGCACGCACTCAACCCGGCCCTCGGCCTGCGCGCCATCCGCTGGAGCCTGTCGGAACCGGCCATGTTCAGGCAGCAGCTGCGCGCCATCCTTCGCGCCAGCGCATTTGGTCCGGTTCGCATCCTGATTCCCATGGTGGCGCACCTGAACGAGATCCTGCATACGCTGAACGCGCTGGCCCGGGCCCGCCATCAGCTCGACGACGCCGGACGCGCTTACGGCCCCGTCGAGGTCGGGGCGATGGTCGAGGTCCCGGCGGCCATGCTGATGCTGTCGTCGTTCCTGCGCCACCTCGATTTCGTCTCCGTCGGCACCAACGACCTGATCCAGTACACGCTCGCGATCGATCGCGCCGACGAATCCGTGGCGCATCTCTACAACCCGTGGCACCCCGCGGTGCTTCGACTCGTGGCGCAGAGCATCGCCACGGCCCGGCATGCCGGCAAGAGCGTGAGCGTCTGCGGGGAAATGGCGGGCGATCCGGCCTTCGCCGAACTTCTTCTTGGCATGGGCCTGCGAAGCTTTTCCATGCACCCATCCCAGATCGTCGCCGTCAAGCAGCGAGTGCTCGCCGCTGACACTCGTCAGTGGTCAGGGTGGCTGGAACGGGTGCTGGAAGCGGACGAGCCGGAGCGGGAGTGCGGGGCCTTGGTCGCGGCTCTGTCGTCGTCGGCGGCGAACGCTTCGCACGCCACGGCCACGGCGCTATAATTTTGTCCGTTTCCTATCTTCGGATGGGCTGTCGACCGGCTCCGCCGGCGCATCGATCCCGACGTGATCGACCCAGAGGCTTGACAGGGGTCATCGGAACGTGCCAGAATCGTGGTCTTCGCTGATAGCTGCTTTGTCTGCTTCAGCTGCGCTCTTCGGGGTGCTTGCTCTTTAAAAACTAACAGCCGATAAGTGTGGGCGTTCGAGGCCGAGTGCCTTGGTCGAAAGACCAAGGTCTGATGGACCTTAAACGCTCATGAAGTGAAGTTCACTTCAATTCATTGAGTAGATAAATCAAGATCGAACTGAAGAGTTTGATCCTGGCTCAGATTGAACGCTGGCGGCATGCCTTACACATGCAAGTCGAACGGCAGCACGGGAGCAATCCTGGTGGCGAGTGGCGAACGGGTGAGTAATACATCGGAACGTGCCCA
>NZ_JANODC010000205.1:0-14032 GCF_031412495.1 Rhizobacter sp.
CGAGGCGCGGCGCAGCGCGGCACGGTCCGCGGCGCCGGCATCGGAGCCGCGCGCCGGCGCCGACAACCGCGTCTACGCCCAGGCCGAGCTGCCGGAGGCGATCCGCCGCGAGATCCCGAGGCTGTCGGTCGGCGGGGCGAGCTACTCCAAGGATGCGGCGAGCCGGATGCTGATCATCAACGGCCAGGTCTTCCACGAGGGCGACAAGATCGCCCCCGGGCTCGAGCTCGAGACGATCCGCCTGCGCTCGGCCGTCCTGGCGTTCAAGGGCTATCGCTACGAGCTGACCTACTGAGGCAGGCCGCGACGCCGGCGCGTCGTCGGCCGCACGCGGCATCCCGGTTGCTACCCGGCGGCATCGAACTGCCGGAGCGATCCATGGCCATGCCTTCCCCCTTCCGCCCGGGCCGATCGGTCCTCCTCGTTGCCGCAGCCGCCGCGGCGCTCGCCGGCTGCAGCCGCGAGCCCGCCAGCGCCGAGTCGGCGCGCGGCGGCAACGCCACCGTCGGCGCCGCGGCTCCCGCGGCGACGGCATCGACGCCGATGCCGGTGTCGCCGCAGGGGCTCACCAACTCGTCGACCGCGGCGCAGTCGACCGATCTCACGAACTCGGCGAGCGCCCGCGGCACCACCAGCCTGCCGCAACCGCCGAGCGCCGACAACCCGGCGTCCGGCCCGAGCGTGGGCGGGACCGGCAGCCCGAGCCCGACGCCGAACCAGGCCACGACCTCGCAGACCCTGGGCACGAACCCGGGCGCACCGGGCAGCGTGCCGACGGGCAACACGGGCACCAGCGGCAGCAACAGCGGCGGCGGCAAGCTCTAGGCGCCGCGCCGGCCCCTGGGCCCGGCCTCGGTCGAGACCAGGCCGAGGCGCTTCGTCAGGCCTTGCTGTGCTTGGCGATCAGGTCGCGCGCCGTCTGCAGCAGCTTCTTGCCGTCGAAGCCGCGCTTGGTCATGTCGGCGACCCACTCGTCGTCGATGGCCTGCGAGACCTTGATGAACTCCTGCGCCTCGGGGGAAGTGAGCGTGTAGATCGTGTTGCCCCGGTCGACCGCCGCCTTCCTGCCGAGAGGGTCGTTGCCCTGCTGCGTCTTGCCGAGCCAGGCCGAGGTGGCGAGACCGGAGTTGGCGTCGATCACCTTCTTCAGGTCGGGCGAGAGGCTCTCGTACTTGGCCTTGTTCATGGCCATCACAAAGGTCGTGGTGTAGAGCGCCGGGACGTTGGCCGGGAATTCGGTGTGGAACTTGGTGAGCTCGTGCACCTTCACCGACGGCACGACTTCCCACGGGATCACCGCCGCCTCGACCGTGCCCTTGGAGAGCGCGTCGGGGATCTGCGGCAGCGGCATGCCGACAGGGGTGGCGCCGAGCGAGGCGAGCAGCTTCGTGACCTGGCGGGTCGGGCCGCGCACCTTCATGCCCTTGAGGTCGGCCGGCGTCTTGATGAGCTTGCTCGTCGAGTGGAACATGCCCGGCCCGTGCACCTGCAAGGCGATGACCTGCGTCTCCTTGAACTCGTCGGGGGCCTGGGTCTGGATGTACTCCCAGTACGCCTTCGACGTCGCCTCGGCGTTGGTCATGATGAACGGCAGCTCGAACACCTCGACGCGCGGGAAGCGGCCGGCGGTGTTGCCGGGCAGCGTCCAGACGACGTCGACCACACCGTCGCGGGCCTGGTTGTACAGCTGCACCGGCGTACCGCCGAGCTGCATCGCCGGATAGGCCTCGAACTTGATGCGGCCGCCCGAATCCTTCTCGACCTTTTCCATCCAGGGCTTGTGCATGGACA
Organism: Rhizobacter sp.; assembly: GCF_031412495.1. Classification (GTDB taxonomy): domain Bacteria; phylum Pseudomonadota; class Gammaproteobacteria; order Burkholderiales; family Burkholderiaceae_C; genus Schlegelella_A. The sequence continues at coordinate 1,792 of NZ_JANODC010000205.1, forward strand.
GCCAGACGTTGCTCATCGGCGCCATGAAGGTATGGAACTTCAGCGTCACCGACTGCTGCGCGAGGCCCGACAGGGGCACGCCGAGGGCGGCAGCGGCGGCACCCTGGATGAGGGAACGGCGTTTCATGAGGTGTGATCTCCGGTGGCGAAGCCGTGAAGGTAACGGGAAAGCGGTCGAGGCGCGACGGCGTTTTTCCCTAGCGTCCGGCCACGACCGCGGTCAACCGATCGCGAGCCTCGCGACGATGGCCGGCCCGGCCCGGCCGGGCTCGTGGCGCAGCAGCAAGGCCTCGCCGGAATTGGTGAATCCGCTGGCCAGGGCGCTGATGTTCGCCTGGTGCGTCATCCAGACTTCGAAGCCGGGCTCGTTTACGGCCGCCAGGCGCTCCAGTTCGGCGCGGGCCAGGCTGGTGCTCGCCGCCTCGGCCGTCCGGTCGCGGATCACGGAGTTCAGCGCCGGCCACGCTTGCGCGGCACCGAATGCCAGGCGCGCGGTGTCCAGGCAGCGGCACCACTCGCTGGAGCGCACCGTCCGCGGCACGAGCCGGTGCTCGCGAAACCATTCCCCGATGCGCCGCGCCTGGGCCCGGCCTTCGTCGCTCAGGTTGCGCTGCGTGCTGCACGCGTCGAGGCGAAAGTCCGGCGGGTCGAACGTGCCCGGGGCCAGCGCGTGGCGCATGGCGACGACCAGACCGGCGCCGCCCCGTCGCAGCGCGTCCAGGGCAGCCGCCTGCTCCGCTGGGTGGCTTCGCGCACCGGGCGGGACCAGGACAGAGGCGGCGATGCCGCACAGGCAGAGGCGACGTTGCACGACCGTGGCCCTATCCGGTGAAGCGCACCAGCCATAGGGGAATGATCGGGAAGAACAGGAACAGCGCGGTCCGGATGACGTCGCTGACCAGGAAAGGCATCACGCCGCGGTAGGTCTCGCCCATGGGCACGCCCTTGGCCATGCCGTTGACGATGTAGACGTTCAGCCCGACCGGCGGCGCGATGAGGCCGAAGCCGACGGTCATCAGCACCATGATGCCGAACCAGATGGCCACCGACTCCTTCGGCATGCCGAAGTCGAGGCCCATGACGATGGGAAAGAAGATCGGGATCGTCAGCAGCAGCATCGACAGCTCGTCCATCACCGCGCCGAGAAGGACGTAGAACAGCAGGATCGCGACCACGACGATCAGCGGTGACAGGCCCCAACCGCCCACCAGCGCAGCGAGCTGGTTCGGGACCTGGGTCAGCGCCAGCGCCGAGTTCATGAGGTCGGCGCCCAGGAAGATGAAGAAGATCATCGCCGCGCTGACCGCCGTTCCGTAGAAGCACTCCTTGAACTTGTCGATGCTCATCTCGCCCTTGCACAGGGCGGTGAGGAAGGTGGTCGTGGCGCCGACCGCAGCACCCTCGGTCGGCGTGAACAGGCCCGCGTAGATGCCGCCGAACACGAGGCCGAAGATGAGGATGATCGGCGCCACGCCGAGCCAGGTGCGCCAAGTGAGCGCCGGCGGCGCGTCCTCGATCTCCGGCGCGTGCCCCGGGACGAGCCGCACGTAGATGGCGACTGCCACCATGTAGCCGACCATGGCGATCAGGCCCGGCACGATGGCTGCGGCGAACAGCTTGCTGATGTTCTGCTCGGTCAGGATGGCGTAGATCACGAGGACGATCGACGGCGGCAGCTGGATGCCCAGCGTGCCGCCGGCGGCCAGGGTGCCGGTCGCGAGCCGGCCCGAGTAGCCGTGCCGGCGCATTTCCGGCAGGGCCACGCTGGTGATCGTCGCGGCGGTGGCCACCGACGAGCCGCTGATGGCGCCGAAGGAGGCGCAGGCGAGCAGCGAAGCCATGGCCAGGCCGCCCTTGAATCGACCCATCACCGCGGCGGCGAACTCGAACAGCGACTTGCTGATGCCGCCCTTGGTGGCGAAGTGCCCCATCAGGATGAAGAGCGGAATGACCGACAGGTCGTAGCTGGCGAAGCGCGCGAAGGCCTGCGTGTTGAGGAAGTTGGAAAAGGGCAGCCATCCCGTCTGCACCAGATAACCCAGGGACCCGGCGCCGAACATGCTGACGGCGATCGGCACCCGGATCGCCATCATCACCAGCATCGACCCGAAGATCAGCGCCGTCAGCGCGAGCGGACTCATGCGGGCACCGGCGGGTCGCCGAAGCCGCGCACCGCCTGCGCGAGCGCGATCACGGCGGTCAGCGCCAGCGGCGGCACCATGCCGATATAGACGATCCATTCCGGGAAGCCCATGATCATCGAGCCGGCCTGCGACTTCCAGGCGTTCACGCCGCCGATGCCGGTCCGCCAGGCCATGAGCCCCATGGCCAGGGCCAGCAGCAGGGCGCCGAAGCGGTCGAGCCGGTCGCGCGTGCCTGCGCCAGCCTTGGCGGTGAAGAAGTCGACGATGATGTTGCCGCGCCGAACCTGGCACCACGGCATGAACAGGGCGATCGCGGCGCCGGCTGCCGAGCCGGCCAGCTCGAACGCGCCGACGATGCTCCAGCCGATGGTGTTGCGACCCAGCAGGCTGACGCACGTCATCAACGTGATGACTGTCAGCAGCACGCCCGCGAGGATGGCGCACGCCCTGGCCGCCTTTTCGAGCAGTCTCACGGGTTCTCCCTTGCAGGGCTCCGGCGGAGCCTCCGATTTCGTTGTCGCACCGCCCTTGCGCCCGCGAGTTTAGGGGGCACTGCCGCGGCCGGGCTCAGTACTGGGTATCGGGCAGGCCGGCGACGAAACCGTCGAGGCCTTCGCTCAGGACGATCTGGCACGACAGGCGACTCGTCGGCTGGCGGGCCGCCGCCGTCATCTCGAGCATGGCGTCCTCGTCGCTCGAGGGCGGCGGCAGGCGGGCGGCCCAGACGGGGTCGACGATCACGTGGCAGGTGGCACAGCTCAGGCAGCCGCCGCAGTCGGCCTTGATGCCGTCGAGGCCGGCGTCGGTGGCGACGCGCATCAGGCTCTGTCCGCTCTCGCCGACGAGGGCGTGGCGGGTTCCATCGGCGTCGACCAGGTGCACGGTGATCGGCATGCTCAGAAGCGGCTGAAGTATTCGCGGGCCTGCCAGGCGACCTTGTCCTCGGCCTGCTCGTAACGCTCGAGCTCCGAGCGCTTGACGCGGGTCAGCCAGCCGACAACGGTGGCACCGAAAGCGCGGCCGAGCGCCTCGTCGTCGGCCAAGGCCGAGAGGGCCTCGCCGAGGCCGGCCGGCAGCAACGCCGCGCCGCCGCTCGCATAGGGCGCGCCGGTCGCTGGCGGCGCGGTGAGGCCTCGCTCGATGCCGTCGAGGCCGGCGTGGATCTGCGCTGCCATGTAGAGATAGGGGTTGGCGCTGGGCTCGCCGAGCCGGTTCTCGATGCGCGTGCCCTCGTCGCCGCAGCCGCCGAGGACGCGCAGCATCGCGCCCCGGTTGTCGCGACCCCAGGTCACCGTCTGCGGCGCCATCGCATTGGGGCGGAAACGAGCGTAGGCGTTGACCGTCGGCGCGCAGAACACCGCCATGCCTCGGCCGTGCCCGAGCAGCCCGGCCAACCACGCGTCGCCAACGGCCGACAGCGTCGCCTGCGCATCCGCCGGGCCGCTGCCCGAGGCGGGCTGGGCGCGCTGGAAGGCGTTGCTCCCGGACTCCAGGTCGACGAGCGACTGGTGCAGGTGCCAGCCGCTGGCCATGACGTTCGGAAAGGGTGGGCGGCAGACGAAGCTCGCGTGGTAACCGGCGCGGCGCAGGGCCTGCCGGACGCCGTTGCGGAACAGCACCATCTGGTCGGCGGCGGTGAGCGCGTCGCTCGGGTCGAACACCGCCTCGACCTGGCTCGGACCGAGCTCGATCTCGAGCGAGCGCAGCGGCAGGCCGAGGTCCTGCGCCGTCTGCTGGACGATGCGCAGCGGCTCGTCGGCCATGTCGGCCCAGGCCTCGGTCAGCAGGTTGTAGCCGGGGTGGATCATCGCCACCGTCGGCGCCTCGCCCGGCCAGGCGGCCCGCGCCGGGTCGAGCGACGGGTCGCTGTCGGGCGCCGTCATGCGGTAGATGTGGAACTCGACCTCGAGGCCGCACTGCAAGCCGTAGCCGGCCTGCGCGAGCCGCCGCAGCGCCAGCTGCAGGATGCGCCGGGTGTCGATCGGCACCGGCGTGCCGTCCTCGAAGCGCGCCTCGGCGCGGAGCCATCCCGTGCGCTCGGTCCACGGCAGGACGCGAAAGCTCGCCGGGTCGGGCACCAGGAGCAGGTTGTTGGCGAAGCCGAAGCCGGGCAGCGCCTCGGCCCGGCCCGGCTCGAAGATCGGGTAGGCGGTCCGGTCAGAGGTGTCCTTGAGCAGGATCGTGCTGACCATCCCGACGCCGCTGCGCAGCGCGCCCGGCACCGCCGCGGCGACCAGGGTCTTGCCGCGCAGCACGCCGTGCAGGTCGCACCAGCCGATGCGGACCAGCTCGACCTGCTCGGCCTCGATGCGCAGGGCAACGCCTTCGCAGGCCGCTGCGCGCGACGCGCTGTCGACGTCCTGGCCGGTGACCGGCCAAGTCACCGGTGCGCCTCGGCGGCGACGCTCGCGTCGGCGTCAGCCGCCTGCGCTGCGGGCGTCGGCTCGCCCGCGCTTCCCTGCAGCCAGCCGGCAGCGGCCCGCTTCGCCGCCGCCGCGCGGGACCAGTAGCCCTCCCAGTCCTGCGCCGGGGCGATGCAGTCGATGGTGTCGGGGCCGACGAAGCACGCGCCCTCGCCGGGAGCCAGCGCCATCGGCGGCCGGGCGCCCGCCTGCACCGTCGCGATCGCCTTCAGCAGCGTGCGGCGGTTGGCCATGATCACCTTGTCGGTGCTGCCCAGGTGCTCCTTCGTGCGGTCCTGGATCTCGCCCATGCTCTCGACCGCCCACTGGTCGTGCAGGTTGATGTCCTCCTCGCCCATGCCGAGGTAGGTGCGCGAGAGCTGCTCCTCGGCATCGAAGCCCCAGTGGTTGTGCCGGCCCTGTTTCGGCGCGTACTCCGGAAGCGTGACGCAGGCCAGGCGCTGCGCGCGCATCGTCTCGCGGTCGAGCGGCTCGGCGAAGCTGGAGAAGAAGGAGTACCAGTAGGTGTGCGTGTCGTCGACCGGCACGTGCATCTGCGTGATCGTGATCGTCTCCGAGAGCGGGATCACGAAGGTCGCCGGGAACAGCGCGTGCGTGACGCGGACGTGAGTGAGCGCCTCGGTCATCGGGCGCAGCGTGGTCAGTCGCAGCAGGCCGTCGGCGACGCTGTCGAAGCGGATCTCCGGCTGGCAGAACTCGCGCATCACGCGCGTCATCGGCCAGCGCTCGCCGCCCACCTCGCCGGCGCTGGCGGCGCGGAACTGGCGCCCGTAGGCGGCGTCGAGGCTCTCGTCCTGAAGGTAGCGGTGCAGGAACGACGGATGGGCCGGGTCGATGCCGACCTCGAAGGCCTGCAGCCAGTTGCAGTTCCACAGGCCCTTGAAGGCGAAGCTGTGGCTCGGCGGCGCGACGAAGGCGTCGAAGCGCGGCAGCTCGGGCGGCGTCGCGCCGTCCGGGCCCAGCCAGGCGAAGACGACGCCGGCGAGCTCGCGGACCGGGTAGCTGCGGGCGCGGACGCGCTGGCACAGGGTGGAGCCGGCGGGCTCGGCCGGCGTCTCCAGGCACCTGCCGTCGGCGGCGAATTTCCAGCCATGGAAGGGGCAGCGCAGGCCTTCGGCCTCGAGCCGGCCGAAGGCGAGATCGGCGCCGCGGTGCGGGCAGTGCCGGTCGAGCAGGCCGAAACCGCCATCGGCGGCGCGGAAGAGGACGAGGTCCTGGCCGAGCAGCCGCACCGCCTTGACCGGCCGATGCGCCATGTGCGGGTCGAGACGCGGCTCGAACTCGTCGACCAGCGCGGCCGGCTGCCAGTAGCTGCGCATGAGGGCGCCGCAGGGTGTCCCCGGGCCGACGCGGGTGATGAGTTCGTTCTGCTCGGCTTGCATGCGACTGGCTGGAGGGATGGGTCAGTCTACAGAATCGGGCGGGCCGGGCCTGCGCGAAGACACCGTCCGCCCGGGTCGGCCGTCGATGTGTCGGAAGCGGTCGCGCCGGCCTGTCGGACGACGCCGCATCGGCGGGAAATACAGCCCCCGCGATCAAGGCCTTGTGGATGCGGCCAACGGGTTCGACCATACTGAATCGAGAGTCCGAGCGTCGACAACGGCGTCGCCGCCCGCCCTTCCAACCTCATCCGAAGAGACCTCCCATGCGATCAGTCACCCGATACCTTTCCCTCGCGACGACGCTACTCGTCGCGGCCGTGCTCGGCGCCTGCGGCGGCGGCGGTGGCGGTGACAGCGGCAGTCCCCCGCCCAGCGGTGGGACCGGCATCCTCAAGCTTGCCCTCACGGACGCGCCGGCCTGCGGCTACGACCGCGTCGACGTCACGATCGACCGGGTCCGCGTGCACCAGAGCGCATCGGCGGCCGACGCCGACGGTGGCTGGTCCGAGGTGGTGGTGAACCGCCGCGTCGACCTCCTGTCGCTGAACAACGGCGTGCTCGAAGAGCTCGGCCAGACCAGCCTGCCGGCCGGTCGCTACAACCAGCTTCGCCTCGTCCTCGCCGCCAACAGCGCAGGCAGCCCGATGGCCAACGCGGTCACCCTCACGGGCACCGGCACGCAGACGGCGCTGGCGACGCCGAGCGCGTCGCAGAGCGGACTGAAGCTGAACGTGACGATCGACGTCGTCGACAACCAGGTCTCCGACTACATCCTCGACTTCGACGCCTGCAAGTCGGTCGTCCGCGTCGGCAACACCGGCACCTACAACCTGAAGCCGGTCCTCGGCATCGTCCGCCGCGTCAACGACGCAGGCATGCGCGTCGTCGGCTTCGTCGCGGCGGCGCTGCCGGCGGCGACGACCCGCATCTCGGTGCAGTCCGGCGGCGTCGAGGTCAAGTCGACGCCCCCCGACAGCACCGGGCGCTTCACGCTCTACCCCGTCCCGGCCGGCACCTACGACCTCGTCGTCAGTGCCGTCGGCCGCGTGCCGGCGATCGTGACGGGCGTGCCCGTCAGCAACACCTCGGTCACCAGCATCAACACCGAGGCGACGCGCATCGATCCGCCGCAGCCGGGGGCGCTGCGCGCCATCGGCGGCACCGTGAACACGGGCACGACGCCGGTCGATGCCTTGATCGAGATCGTCAAGCGGTACACCGGCGGCCCGGACGTCGTCATCGCCACCGCCCCCGTCAACGGCGCCAACGGCAGCTTCCTCTACACCGTCCACAGCGGCGCGCCGGTCCGCGCGGCGTATTCGGCGACGCAGGCACCGCTGGTGTTCTCGAACGATCCGGCCGTACCGACCGGCCGGCACACGGTGCGGGCGATCGTCGGCGGCACTGTCAAGACGCTCGACGTCGACGTGACGAGCAGCGACGCGACGAACCTGAGCTTCACGTTCCCCTGACAGGACCTGCCCCGCGAAGAACGGCGCCGCTCGGCGCCGTTCTCTTTTGCGGCCGGCCCGCGGCAGCCGCGCACAATCGGCGCCATCGTCACAAGCAACGGAGACAGGCACACATGGCAGCGATCGGATTCATCGGCGCATCGGGGTTGATGGGGCACGGCATGGCGAAGAACCTGCTCGCCAAGGGCCACTCGCTCGGCCTCACCGTGCACCGCAACCGCGAACGCGTGGCCGACCTTCTCTCGGCCGGGGCGGTCGAGTGCGCGACCGCCGCGGAGCTTGCTGCGCGCAGCGAGATCGTGTTCCTTTGCGTGACCGGCTCGCCGCAGGTCGAGGCCTCCCTCGCCGGCGCCCAGGGCCTGCTCGCCGGCGCCCGCGCCGGCCTGCTGGTGGTCGACTGCTCGACCAGCGAGCCGGACTCCACGGCCCGGCTGCGCGAGGCGTGCAGCGCCGCCGGCGCGACGCTGGTCGATGCGCCGCTCGCGCGCACGCCCATCGAGGCCGAGGCGGGCAAGCTCAACGTGATGGTCGGTGCCGAGGCCGCCACCTTCGCCCGGCTCGAGCCGGTGCTGCGCGACTTCGCGGAGAACGTCTTCCACGTCGGCGGGCCCGGCGCCGGCCACATCATCAAGCTGCTCAACAATTTCATCGCCCAGGCCATCTGCACCGCCACCGCGGAAGCGTTCGCGGTAGGCCAGCGCGCGGGCATCGACCCGCAGAAGCTCGTCGACCTGGTCTCGGCAGGAGCCGTCAACTCGGGCCTGTTCCAGATGATGTCGAAGACGCTGCAGGGCGACCTGGGCGCGCTCCGCTTCGAGCTCGACAACGCGCGCAAGGACGTCCGCTACTACACGCACCTGGCCGAAGGCCTGGCCATCCCGACGGTCGTCGGCGAGGCGGTGCACCAGTCGCTGGTCCTGGCCAGCGCGCTCGGCTACGGGCGCAAATTCGTGCCGTCGCTGGTCGAGGCGCAGGAGAAGATCACCGGCGCCCGGCTGGTCGGCACCCGCAGCTAGGCGGCCGGCTCAGGTCCGGGTCGATCCCTCGGACGAGCCCTCGGTGGGCACCGGCGGATCGGGTGCCGGCCCTGCCTCGCGGGCTGGCGCGGCGGCGCCGCCGCACGTCTCCCCCGGCGTCTGCCGCTGCGGCGGTCCCCGTCGCGTGCGAAGCAGGGTCCAGCCGAGCCAGCCGACGAACAGCGCCAGGCCGGCGGCGAGGATCCAGCCGCTGTCCAGCGTGCTCACGATCGGTCGCTGACGGGGCGGCGCATGCTGGACGTGCGCGGTCGCGCCTCAGCGCACCGCGGCCTCGATGCGCTCCGGCGCCACCCCGACCTTGGCCCCAGAGGCGACGATCTCGGTCCAGGTCACCGCATCGACCGGCACGCCGTCCTGCAGGCGCCGGGCTCGCATCTCGCGCTCGGGCTCGCCCGGCGTTCTGACGCGGTCGATGCCGGCAGCCGGCGGCGACGCCGTCGACCAGGCGACGAAGCCTTCCATCTCGCGCGCCAGATTGGCCGCCGTGCCCAGCCGCTCGGGATCGACCAGGATCGAGAACATGCTGTTGAGGACGCGGCGCCGGCCGTCGGTCACCGCACGCGCGGTGTCGCCGCCGGCGAGGGCGCCGCCGAGCAGCTCGCAGATGAGGGCCAGCCCGGCGCCCTTGTGCTCGCCGAACGGCAGCAAGGCACCGACCGGCTCGATCACCGTGTAGCGCGGGTCGGTGGTCGGCTCGCCGCGGTGGTCGATGAGGGTGCCCGGTTCGACCGGCACGCCCTTGTTGTGGGCGACGCGCGTCTTGCCCTGGGCGATCTTGCTCGTCGCGAAGTCGAGGATCACAGGCTCTTGGCCGGGGCGCGGGATGCCGACGCAGAACGGGTTGGTGCCGATGCGCGCATCGCGGCCGCCGAACGGCGCGACGATGGGCCGCGACAGCACGTTGACGAAGTGGATCGAGACCAGGCCGTGCCGCACGCACTGCTCGGCCCAGTGGCCGATGCGGCCGAGGTGGTGCGAGTGCGCCAGGCCGACGACGCAGACGCCATGCCGGCGCGCCCGCTCGGCGCCGAGCTCCATCGCCTCGTGGCCGATGACCTGGCCATAGCCGTGCTGACCGTCGAGCGTCAGCAGGCTGCCGCTGTCCTGGCGCACCGTCACGTGGGCGTTCACCGACAGGCCGCCTTCGAGCACCGCGTCGACGTAGCGCGGCAGCATGCCGATGCCGTGCGAGTCGTGGCCGCGCAGGTTCGCCTCGACGAGGTTCTCGGCGACCTGGTTCGCTTCCGCGTCGCCCGAGCCGGCTGCGGCGACGACCTCGCGAACCGCAGCGACGAGGGCCTCGGCCCGGAAGGTGTGGGTGTCGATCATGGAGTCATCCCTGGTTGGCCACGCAGAGCGTATCAAGGATGGATCGTCGGTCGCGAACGACGTGCGGCGGGCACAGGGGTTGCCCCCTCGGGACACCATGCGCACGCCCCTCGTCATCGCCGTCCTTGCCTGCGCGCTGTCGGCTTTCGACGCAGCGGCATCGATGCCTACAGGCGGCCCGACGCTGATCGTGCAGCAGCGCACCGCCGACGGCCGCATCCTCTTCACCGACCGGCCGCTGCCGGGCGCGACGACCGAGCGCAGCTGGACGGTGCACGGCGCGCCGCCGGCGATCCCGGCCGACCGCAGCGACAGCGTCGAGGCCTTCTACGGCGTGCCGCGGCACATCGACGCACGGTGGCGGCCGATTGCCGAAGACCCCGAGCGGGATCGCGTCGTCCGGATGACGCTGGAACGCGAACGTCTCCTGCGGCGCCCGGGACATCGTTGACCTCAGAGGATCAGCAGGGCCCGGAAATCGTTGACGTTGGTGAACGTCGGCCCGGTGACGAGCAGGTCGCCGAGCGGCTCGAAAAACGAGAAGGCGTCGTTGCCGTCGAGGTGGGCCGCGGCGCCGAGGCCGATCGCGGCGGCACGGGCCAGCGTGTCGGGCGTGACGAAGGCGCCGGCGTTGGCCTCGCTGCCATCGATGCCGTCGGTGTCGGCGGCGAGGACGTGAACCTCGGCCGCGCCCCGCAGTGCGATCGCGCAGCCGAGCGCGAACTCGCCGGCCCGGCCGCCGCGGCCGCCCTGGGCGCGCACGGTGACCGTCGTCTCGCCGCCCGAGAGCAGCACGCACGGTGCAGTGAACGGCTGCCCGCGCCGGGCGACCTGCCGGGCGATGGCCGCATGCACCTTGCCGACCTCGCGCGACTCTCCCTCGAGCTCGTCGCCGAGGATGTGGGCGTCGATCGACGCCGAGCGCGCCAGCGCCGCGGCGGCCTCGAGCGACTGCTGCGGGGTAGCGACGAGATGCACGACATGGCCGGCGAAGACCGGGTCGTCGGGCTTCGGGGTCTCCAGGTCGCCGCGCTCGAGACCTTCACGCACAGGCGGCGGCACGGCGATGGCGTAGCGGTCGAGGACGGCCAGCGCGTCGGCGCAGGTCGTCGGGTCGGGGACGGTCGGGCCGCTGCCGATCACCGCCGGTGCGTCGCCCGGCACGTCGCTCACGAGCAGGGTGACGACGCGGGCCGGCGAGCAGGCTCGCGCCAGCCGGCCGCCCTTGATCGCCGAGAGGTGCTTGCGGACGCAGTTCATCTCGTCGATGGCCGCGCCGCTGCGCAGCAGCGCCGTGTTGACGGCCTGCTTGTCGGCGAGGCCGAGGCCCTGGGCGGGCAGGGTCAGCAGCGCCGAGGCGCCGCCAGAGATCAGGCAGAGGACGAGGTCGTCGGCGCCGGCGCCGCCGGCCAGCTCGAGGATGCGCGCCGCGGCAGCGCGGCCGGCGGCGTCCGGCACCGGATGCGCCGCCTCGACGACCTCGATGCGCGCCTGGCCGAGCGCGTGCCTGGCGGCGTAGGCGGGCGGGACGGCGCCGTAGCGCGTCACGACCAGGCCGCTCAGCGGCGCACCCGCCGGCCACGCGGTGTCGACCGCCGCGGCCATCGCCCCCGCGGCCTTGCCGGCGCCGAGGACCAGCGTCCGGCCCTTCGGCGGCGGCGGCAAGAAACGGGCAAGCGATTCGCCGGGCACGGCCTGGCGCACGGCCGCATCGAACAGGGCGCGCAGGAAGCCGCGCGGGTCGCGACGCGGATCGGGAAGCGAAGGCTCGGTCATGGTCACGGCAGACGGCGGATTGTCGACCAGCCTGTCGCAGAGCCCGCCACCGCGCCGGGGCCGCAGGCCAGCGGCTATGCTCGGCGGCACTGCCCGTACCCCTGCCCGACGCGCTGCCGCTGCCATGCTCATCAACTTCTTCTTCACCCTGCGCGCGGCCAAGCTCAAGGTCTCGGTCACCGAGTACCTGAGCCTGCTGCAGGCGATCGAGGCCGGCGTGATCGACGATGCCGAGGAAGGCCCGACGGTCGACCGCTTCTACTACCTGGCGCGCGCCTCGCTCGTCAAGGACGAGGCCCAGTTCGACAAGTTCGACCGCGCCTTCGCCGCCTACTTCAAGGGCGTCGAGCTGCTCACCGACTTCACCCAGGACATCCCGCTCGACTGGCTGCAGAAGAAGTTCGAGCTCGAGCTCAGCGCCGAGGAGAAGGCGAAGATCGAGAAGATGGGCTGGGACGAGCTCATGGAGACGCTGAAGAAGCGCTTCGAGGAGCAGAAGAAGCGCCACGAAGGCGGCAGCAAGATGATCGGCACCGGCGGTACCTCGCCCTTCGGCGCCTACGGCTACAACCCGCAAGGCATCCGCATCGGCCAGGACAAGGGCCGCAACAAGAGCGCGGTCAAGGTCTGGGACCAGCGCCAGTTCAAGGACTACGACGACAGCCTCGAGCTCGGCAC
>NZ_JANODC010000206.1:0-8270 GCF_031412495.1 Rhizobacter sp.
CCGGCATGAACCAGCACCCTCGCCACGCCAGAGAGGGCCGAGTGCGGTGCTTCGGCGAGGGTATCCAACAGAAGGGGGCCGATCAGGGGTGAGAAAAGCGCGCGATCATCGCCTATCCCCCCCTCGAAGTAAACGCTGTGCGCAGGAGCTGCGCCAACAATTCACGAGGCCCTGCGAGCGCGAGCGCCAGACCCGAACAAGGTCACGGACGAAGCAGGTGGTTGGTCGGGGTGAGAGGATTCGAACCTCCGGCCTCTACGTCCCGAACGTAGCGCTCTACCAGGCTAAGCTACACCCCGTTTTCACCCTGTCTTCACGCCGCAACTTCAAGAAGAACGCTCGACAGAACGAACCGACAAGTCTAGCAGAGCGTCACGGTAAGGCGTCGCCGGCAGGAGGTCGAGCGCGAGCCGCGCCTGCTCGGCTTCCATGCGCGCCGCCTCCCGGGTGGCGGCCAGGGCTCCGGTGGAGCGGACGATCGCCACGACCTCGCCGAGCCGGGCGATCTCGCCGTGCTCGATGGCGTCGCGGATGAGCGTGCGCTCCGCGGCGGAGCCTCGCTCCATGGCGATGAGGAGCGGCAAAGTCGGCTTGCCCTCGCGCAGGTCGTCGCCCACGTTCTTGCCGAGCTGCTCGGTGGCGCCTTCGTAGTCGAGAAGGTCATCGACGAGCTGGAATGCAGTGCCGAGCGAACGTCCGAACGAGGCGCAGGCCTCTTCGATCGGCGCGTCGGCCTCGGCGAGCACGGCACCCAGTCGTGCGCTGGCCTCGAACAGCTTGGCAGTCTTGAACCGGATCACCCGCAGGTAGTCGTCGACCGTCAGATCCGGGTCGTGCATGTTCATGAGCTGCAGCACTTCGCCCTCGGCGATCACGTTAGTCGCGTCGGCGAGCACGTCCAGCACGCGCATCCGGTTGACCTCGACCATCATCTGGAAGGCCCGGGAATAGACGAAATCGCCGACCAGGACGCTGGCGGCGTTTCCGAACAAGGCATTGGCCGTGCGGCGGCCGCGACGCAGCGCCGACTCGTCGACCACGTCGTCGTGCAGCAGCGTCGCCGTGTGGATGAATTCCACGGTCGCCGCAAGTTCGAAGCGCTCGCGGCCGGTGAAGCCGAGGGCGTTCGAGAAGAGGAGGACGAGCGTCGGCCGGATCCGCTTGCCGCCGGCGCTGATGATGTAGTCGGCGATTTGGTCGATCAACGCGACGTTTGACACGAGCCGCCTGCGGATGACCGCGTCCACCTGGCGCATGTCGTCGGCCATCAGGGCTGCAGCCGCGGCGAAGGGCTGCGGAAGCGATCTTGCGGGCTGAGAAAGCTGGATCGTCACGGGGTCGGCGGTCAACCTGCGGATTATAGAAAACGCGACCCTGGGGCGAACGGGCGAACGACCCTGCAGGGACCGCAACTGTTTCGCCCGTGCCGCGCTCCTGCTCGAGTGCTACCGGGCGTGGTATAGTCGCAGGCTCACCACATGGCGATCGGTACGTCGCGCGACGTGGCCTGCCGACCTGACCGCCAGCCGATGCAACGGTCGCTCGCCGACGGTGACGCCAACAAAGGATCTCACTATGTATGCGGTCATCAAAACCGGCGGCAAGCAATACAAGGTCGCAGCGGGCGAGACCCTCCGGGTCGAACGGCTTGGCGCCGAGGTCGGCCACGACGTGACACTGGACCAGGTGCTGGCGATCGGCAGCGGCGCGGACCTGATCACCGGCGCGCCCCTCGTTGCCGGCGCGACCGTCGTGGCCAGTGTCGTCTCGCACGGCCGGCACGACAAGGTCCGCATCTTCAAGATGCGTCGGCGCAAGCACTACCAGAAGCGCCAGGGGCATCGGCAATCGTTCACCGAAATCCGCATCAGCGCGGTCAACGCCGCCTGAGTCGGTTCAGCGGTCCAGGAGTTTCAGATGGCACAGAAAAAAGGCGGCGGCTCGACGCGAAACGGCCGTGATTCCCAGCCGAAGATGCTCGGCGTCAAGATCTTCGGCGGCCAGGTCATTCCGGCCGGTTCCATCATCGTCCGCCAGCGCGGCACCCAGTTCCACGCCGGCCCGAATGTCGGCATCGGCCGCGACCACACCTTGTTCGCCCTCGTGGACGGTGAGGTGAGCTTCGCAGTCAAGGGGCCGCGCAACCGGCGGACCGTCGCCGTCAAGGCAACCTGACGCCGCAGTCCGCCCGCCGTTCGAAAAGCCCCGGTCAGCGGGGCTTTTTCGTTTGAGCTGAACTACCATCACTTTCGATCGGGCGGGTGCGAGCCACGCGCTGGAGCAGTCCATGAAGTTCGTTGATGAAGCCACCATCGACGTGGTCGCCGGCGACGGAGGCAACGGTTGCATGAGCTTTCGGCGCGAGAAGTTCATCCCCTTCGGCGGGCCCAACGGTGGGGACGGGGGTCGTGGCGGCAGCGTCTTCGCGGTGGCCGACCCGAACCTGAACACGTTGATCGACTATCGCTACGCGCGCCGCCATGAGGCCCGCAGCGGCGAGAACGGCCGAGGCTCCGATCAATATGGCGCAGCGGCCGAAGACATCGTCATGCGCATGCCGGTCGGCACCATCATCTCCGACCTCGAAACCGGCGAGCGGATCACCGAGCTGCTGGTGCCAGGCGAGCCAGTGCTGATCGCCAGGGGCGGCGATGGCGGCTTCGGCAACCTTCACTTCAAGAGCAGCACCAACCGGGCGCCAAGGCAGAAGACGCCCGGCTGGCCGGGCGAGCAGAAGAAGCTGAAGCTGGAGCTGCGCGTGCTCGCCGACGTCGGCCTGCTGGGCATGCCGAACGCCGGCAAGTCGACCCTGATCGCTGCCATTTCGAACGCACGACCCAAGATCGCCGACTATCCGTTCACGACGCTGCACCCGAACCTCGGCGTGGTCCGGGTCGCGCCTGAGCAGAGCTTCGTCGTCGCCGACATTCCCGGGCTTATCGAGGGCGCGTCCGAAGGGGCCGGGCTGGGGCACTTGTTCCTGCGCCATCTGCAGCGCACCGGCCTCCTGCTGCACATGGTCGATTTCGCACCATTCGACGATGCCGACCCGGTCGCGCAGGTCCGCTCCATCGTCGGCGAGCTCGAGAAGTACGACGCCCAGCTAGTCGCCAAGCCGCGCTGGCTCGTGCTCAACAAGCTCGACATGGTTCCGGTAGACGAGCGTGCCGAGCGCGTGCGCGCGTTCAAGAAGCGTCTGCGCTGGAAGGGCCCGGTCTTCGAGATCTCCGCCCTGACTCGCGAGGGTTGCGAACCGCTCGTGCGCGCCGTCTACGACCACATCGCGGCTTCGCGCAACCCCGCTGCGGCAGCTCCGGATCCGCGCTTCGACGGAGCCGAGGCGAGCAGCGAGCGATGACAGAGGTCCTCCGCAGCGCAAGGCGGATCGTCGTCAAGGTCGGCTCGAGCCTGGTGACCAACGAGGGCCGCGGCGTCGACGCGCAGGCCGTCGGCGCCTGGTGCCGGCAGATGGCCGAGCTCGTGCGACAGAAGCGCGAGCTGGTAATGGTCTCGAGCGGGGCCATCGCAGAAGGCATGAAGCGGCTCGGCTGGTCGTCGCGCCCGCGCGCGGTCAACGAGCTGCAGGCTGCGGCTGCGGTCGGCCAGATGGGCCTGGCGCAGATCTACGAGTCCGCGCTGCGCGAGCACGGCATCGGCAGCGCCCAGGTGCTCCTGACCCATGCCGACCTCGCCGACCGGGAGCGCTACCTCAACGCCCGATCGACCCTTCTCACGCTGCTCGGGCTCGGCGTCGTGCCGGTCATCAACGAGAACGACACGGTCGTCAACGACGAGATCAAGTTCGGGGACAACGACACTCTCGGCGCGCTGGTCGCCAACCTCCTGGACGCGGACGCGCTCGTCATCCTCACTGATCAGGCCGGCCTCTACTCGGCCGATCCACGCCGGCAGATCGATGCGCGCCTGATCGAAAGCGCCTCGGCCGGCGATGTCGACCTCGAGCGGATGGCCGGCGGCGCCGGCTCGTCGCTCGGGCGCGGCGGCATGCTCACCAAGGTGCTCGCTGCGCGTCGGGCCGCGCGAAGCGGCGCCAGCACCGTGATCGCTTCCGGACGCGAGCCCGACGTGCTGCTCCGGCTCGCCGCCGGCGAGAACATCGGCACCGCGCTGCTCGCCACGACGGCCAAGGTCGCTGCGCGCAAGCAGTGGATGAGCGATCACCTGCAGCTGCGCGGGTCGGTGAGCGTCGACGACGGCGCGGCGGAGAAGGTGCGGGGCGCCGGCAAAAGCCTGCTCGCCGTGGGCGTGCTCGGGGTCGAGGGCGACTTCCACCGGGGCGACGTCATCGCCGTCCGGCGCCGGGGCGGGGAGGAGATCGGCCGCGGTCTCAGCAACTACAGCAGCGCCGAGGCCCGCCTGATCGCCGGCAAGAGCTCATCCGAGTTTCAGCGGCTGCTCGGCTTCACCGGCGAGCCCGAGCTGATCCATCGCGACAACTTCGTGTTGTCGTGAACGCCGGTCAGGCGATCGGATCCTTGCTAAGGGCCACGGAGAGTCCGGCGGCAGCCGCGGCCGGCCCGGCCAGCGACGCGGCCGGCGGGAGAGCGGGCGCCCCATCGATGGCCCGGGGCGAGGGCTCCACGCCGCCGCGAAACCGATCACCCGAGTCCTCACGATGGTGCGGCCGCATGCCGGAGCGAAGGTAGCGGTTGTGCTGAATGCCTCGTGGAAGAAAACGGGCCAGCTCTGTGAGCGCCATCTGGTAGACGTCGCGCTTGAACTCGATCACGACGTCGAGCGGGATCCAGTAGTCGTTCCAGCGCCAGGCATCGAACTCTGGGTGGTCCGTCGCGCGCAGGTTCATGTCGCTGTCCCGGCCGGTCAACTGGAGCAGGAACCAGATCTGCTTCTGGCCTCGGTAATGGCCCCGTGCATCGCGGCGGATGAAGTGCTGCGGCACCTCGTAGCGCAGCCAGTCGCGCGTTCGCGCCACGATCCGAACATGGTCCGGCAGCAGCCCCACCTCTTCGTGGAGTTCCCGGAACATCGCCTGCTCGGGCGTCTCGCCGTAATTGATGCCCCCTTGCGGGAACTGCCAGGAGTGGGTTCTTATCCGTTTGCCCCAAAAAACCTGGTTTCGCTGGTTGAGCAGGACGATGCCGACGTTGGGTCTGAACCCATCACGGTCGAGCATAATCAACCTCGATTCTTGCGTTGACCGATTATTGCACCGGCATGACGCGAGTCAAACCCTCGGGCACCCTGACCGCCGCATCGACGACGCCGCGCCGATGAAAGCCAGCCAGTTCTTCGTTTCCACACTGAAGGAAGCCCCGGCCGACGCTGAGGCGACGAGCCACCGGCTCATGCTGCGGGCCGGCTTCATCAAGCGCCTCTCCGCCGGCATCTACACCTACATGCCCATGGGCCTTCGCGTCATCCGCAAGGTCGAGGCCATCATTCGGGCCGAGATGGACCGTGCCGGCGCCATCGAGCTGCTGATGCCGGTGGTGCAACCGGCGGAGCTGTGGCAGGAATCGGGTCGGTTCCAGAAGTACGGTCCCGAACTGATGCGGGTGAAGGATCGGCACGACCGCGACTTCGTGATCCAGCCGACGAGCGAGGAGGTCATCACCGACATTGCGCGGCAGGAACTGCGCAGCTACCGTTCTCTGCCGCGGAACTTCTATCACATCCAGACCAAGTTCCGCGACGAGCGGCGGCCTCGCTTCGGCGTGATGCGCGGACGCGAATTCACCATGAAGGACGCGTACTCATTTGACCGCGACCTCGATGGCGCCCGGGGCAGCTACGACGGCATGTACGCGGCCTACGTGCGCATCTTCGAGCGCATGGGCCTGGTCTTTCGGCCCGTGGCGGCGGACAACGGGACGATCGGCGGCATCCGCTCGCACGAGTTCCAGGTGATCGCCGAGACCGGTGAGGACGCCATCGTCTACTGCCCCCGCTCGGACTACGCCGCCAACATGGAAATGGCCGAGGCGGTCGCGCCGACGCCTGGGCGCCGGGACCCATCGGCAGCGCTCGCCAAGACGCCAACGCCCGGCAAGAGCACGTGCGCGGACGTCGCTGCGCTGCTCGGCGTGCCGCTCACGAGCACGGTCAAGTCGCTGGTCCTCGCCACTGATGTCGCCGGCACGGAAGGGGCGTCGGTCACGACCGTTTGGCTGCTGCTGGTGCGGGGCGATCACGAGCTCAACGAGGTCAAGGCGGGGAAGATTCCCGGCCTCGCCGGCGGCTTTCGCTTCGCGACGGCAAACGAGATCGAGGCGAACTTCGGGTCGCCGCCCGGGTACCTGGGTCCGATCGGCATGAACGACGGCGTCAGGCTCGTCGTCGATCGCACCGTCGCGACAATGAGCGACTTCGTCTGCGGTGCGAACGCAGTCGACTTCCACTACACCGGCGTGAACTGGGGCCGGGATCTTCCGGAGCCGAAGCTGGTCGCCGACCTCCGCAACGTCGTCGAGGGCGACCCGTCGCCCGATGGCAAGGGCCCCCTCTCAATCCAACGGGGCATCGAGGTGGGCCACGTGTTCCTGCTCGGGTCCTACTACAGCCAGAGCATGAATGCGACGTACCTCGACGAGGCCGGCAAGTCCCAGCTGCTGCAGATGGGCTGCTACGGCATCGGCGTCACGCGCATCGTCGGCGCTGCCGTCGAGCAGAACCACGATGCCCGCGGCATGATCTGGCCGCAGGCGATCGCGCCGTTTGCGATCGTGATCTGCCCCATCGGCTATGACCGCTCGCCGGCGGTGAAGGAGGCGGCCGACGCCATGCACGAAGGCCTCGCGGCCGTCGGCATCGACGTGATCCTCGACGATCGAGGCGAGCGCCCCGGTGCCATGTTCGCGGACTGGGAGCTGATCGGCATTCCGCACCGGCTGGTGCTCTCTGACCGGGGCCTCAAGGCCGGCGAGCTCGAGTACCAGGGCCGCCGCGACGAGGCGGCGACGACGGTCCCGCACACCGATGCCTTGCGGTTCCTGAAGGGCAAGCTCGGCGCATGACCGAGCGGCTCTCCCGGACGGGGAGAGGACGGCGCTCGTTCGTCGCCGCCGCCATGGCGGGCCCCGCCGTCCTGGCCTGGCCCGGGCGGACGCGGGCCGGGGCGCAGGTCGAGGAACCTCTGGCCGACTCGGTCCGTTCGGCCTTGTCCGCAGCCGTGGTCGAGGCAGCGCCGCCGAAACCTTCCTTCCTGACCGCGGAAGATCGGATCGCCTACCTGCGCTGGCTCGCCGCCATGAGCGACCGCCTCACGCGGCAGAAGACCGAACTCGTGACCCGCGTGGAGTTCCTTCAGACGATCTGGTACGAGAGCGCGCGGGCCGGGCTCGAGCCGGCCCTCCTGCTCGGTCTCGTCCAGGTGGAGAGCGGCTTCCGCAAGTACGCCATCAGCATCGCCGGGGCGCGCGGCTATGCCCAAGTCATGCCGTTCTGGGCCCGCTTGATCGGCGACGGCGACGTCGGCCGCCTGTTCCACATGCAGACCAACCTGCGCTTCGGCTGCGTCATCCTGCGCCACTACCTGGAGCGCGAGCGCGGCGACCTCTACATGGCGCTCGGCCGGTACAACGGCAGCCGCGGCCGGCCGGAATACCCGAATGCGGTGTTCGCCGCGCGGCGGCGCTGGGAGCTGTCGCCGGCCTGAGCCCGGGCTGGCGCGAGCCGCGTTCAGGCGGCGATGCCGAGCGCCTGCTGCAGCTCGCCCGCTTCGTACATCTCGGTCATGATGTCCGAGCCGCCGACGAACTCGCCGTTGACGTAGAGCTGCGGGATGGTAGGCCAGTCCGAGTAGCCCTTGATGCCCTGGCGGATCTCCTGGTCCTCGAGCACGTTGACGGTCTTGAGGTCGGAGACGCCGCAGGCCTTGAGGATCTGGATTGCGCGTCCCGAAAAGCCGCACATGGGAAATTGCGCCGTGCCTTTCATGAACAGCACGACGCGGTGGTTCTTGACGAGGTCGTCGATGCGTTGGTGAACGTCGTTCATGTCCGGGTCGCCTGGATAGCTGTCGATGAACCCGACTTTATCCGGAAAGCCCCGGTGAAGGCGTCAGAAGGAATAGGACACGCCGAGCTGAACGTGAGGGGCCAGGCGCAGGTCGCGGACGACGTCCTCGAGGCTCTGCGCGCCATTGACGACCCGGCCCAGGCGGACCACGTTCGAGGGGCTGCGCGAGACGACGCCGAGATCGGCGCTGAAGCTCCAGCCGCTTCTCGCAACGAGGCTGCTGTAGCCGACGCCGAGGTAGGGCACGGCTGCGCTCTCGCTGCCGAGCTCGG